>DUUU01000227.1 GCA_012841485.1 Armatimonadota bacterium | reverse complement strand
CTCACCCAGATCCAGAATCCAGAGGTGCGCGTGGAGATAGATGAGCGGAACCTGTCGCTTATCCGCGCGGGCCAACAGGTTGTCCTGACCGCGGATGCCTATCCGGATCGCTCGTTCTCTGGCCGTGTCGCGCGCGTCGGGGCGCGCGCGGACCCCCAGCGGGGCACCGTGGAAGTGGTGGTCCAGCCACTCTCCACTCCCGGATGGTTGCGCTCCGGGCTGACGGTGGATGCCAACATCATCGTGGCCCAGCGCCAACAGCGGCTTGTGGTGCCCACGACCGCAATCCTGCGCCGGGGCGACCGCGCGCTCGTCCTGGTGGTCGAGGATAGGATCGTCAAGGAACGCCGGGTTGCTCTGGGCCAGGCCGGCGGCGAGAAGGCGGTGATCCTGGGCGGGCTGCGGGAGAGCGAATACGTCGTGATACAATCGACCAGCGTTCAGGCGGGGCAGCGGGCGCGGCCTCTCATCCGTGGGGAGTAGCCACCCACGGGGCCGGTGCCGTCGGGGAGGGATGGCATGGGGTTCGAGCTACAGCTCGCGATCCGGCATCTGCGCGCGGGAGGATGGCAGACCGTCTTGATCATGGCCGGCGTCGCCATGGCGGTCACCCTCGTCATCTTCGTGAGCGGACTCATCTATGGCGTGCAGGAGCGTTGGCTTGGGATTCTCACCGGGTCAATCGCGCACGTGACGGTGACCGCCCCGGAGCCAGAGCCACGCACTCTCGCGCAGGTGACCGGGCGTTCGGAGGACGAGGTGATCACGCGGGTGGAGCGCCGGGCCCAGCAGCGCGAGGAGATCCGGCAGTGGCGCGATTTCAACCGCGCTCTCAGCAGTTTTCCCCACGTACGCGCCACCTCGGCGGCGGTGGAGGGTCAGGGCACGCTGACTCGCGGCGAGAAGGTGACCGGCGTGCGCATCCTGGGAGCGGAGCCGGACGCGCATAACCGCATCATCCGCCTCACCGAGGATCTCATCGACGGTCGCTACGTGGGCCTTGCCACCGAGGAGGTCGTTATCGGCTACCGCCTCGCCGAGGAGATGGGGCTCGCCCTGGGCGACCGCGCCCGGATCACCTCCAGCCGCGGAATCGAACAGACCTTCACCGTCGCCGGCATCTTCGATACCGGTCAGGAGGGGATCGATGCCTCCTGGGCCTTTGTCACTCTTCGCGCGGCACAGCGGCTCTTCGCCACGGGAACCGCCGTGACGACGATCTCCCTGGCCCTGGACGATCTCTTTGCCGCGAATGAGGTCGCCGACCAGGTGATCGCTTCGCTGGGGTTGGAGGCGGATAGCTGGATGCGCGAGAGCCCGCAGGCGTTGAGTGGCCTGCGCGCGCAATCGGCGACCGCGTTTCTGATCTCGGCGTTCAGCCTCATCGCGGCGGGCTTCGCTATCGCCAGCGTGCTCATCGTCAGCGTGTTGAAGCGTTCGCGCGAGATTGGCATTTTGAAGGCGATGGGCGCGCGCGAGCGCCAGATCCTCCGTGTCTTCACCCTGGAAGGCCTGGGGCTAGCCCTCCTTGGCGCAACCGTGGGCGCGGCGCTCGGGATCGCCCTGATTCTGGCGGCGCGGCAGATCCCCCAAGTTGGCGTGCGCCCCGGCCAGGTGCCGGAGCCGCTCCTCCCTGGCGTCGTCCGGTGGCAGACCGTCCTCGGCACGATGGGCGCCGCCATCGCGATCACGATTCTCGCCAGCGTCTTTCCGGCCCGGCGCGCGGCCCGCCTCGATCCGGTGGAGGTGATCCGGGGTGGCTGAGCCGATCATCGAGGCGAAGGGGATCCGCAAGGTCTATGGCGGCGCCGAACCGGTCGAGGTGCTCCACGGCATCGACCTGACCATCGGGGCCGGCGAGTTCGTGGCCGTGGTAGGCCAATCCGGCTCCGGCAAATCGACGCTCCTCAACATCCTCGGCGCCCTCGACCGGCCCACCGAGGGGACCGTGGCCCTGGAGGGGGTGCCGTTCCAGGAGCTGGAAAGCGATGACCTGGCCAACCTGCGCAACTGCAAGATCGGCTTCATCTTCCAGTATCATTACCTGCTGGATGAGTTCACCTGCGTGGAGAATGCCCTGATGCCGATCCTGATCCGCAAAGGCGTGCCGGATTCGGAAGATGTGGAGCGCGTGTCCGAACTCCTGCGCCGCGTCGGCCTGGGCCATCGCTTAGGAAACCGCCCGCCGGCGCTCTCTGGCGGCGAGCAACAGCGCACGGCGGTGGTACGGGCGCTCGCGAACGAGCCGCGCCTGGTTCTCGCGGATGAGCCCACCGGTAACCTCGACAGCGTCAGCGGCAAGCAGGTGTATGACCTGATGCGCTCGATGAACCGCGAACTGGGCATCGCCTTCATCATGGTGACCCATGATGACCGTCTCGCTCAAGAGGCAGACCGGGTGCTCCGGATCCAGGATGGCTACCTGGAGGAGGCGTGAGCCGCTCTCCGGATGGTGGTCACCCGGGAAGCGGCGGGTAAGGGAACCTCTGCTGGCACGCAGATCCGGGGTAGAGAGCG
>DUUU01000226.1 GCA_012841485.1 Armatimonadota bacterium | reverse complement strand
GCGACGATCCGGCGCTCTTCGCCGGCCTGGCCTCCGTGGATTCACCGGAGCCGTACAGCGCCGCGCTGATCCGGCCGGCCAAGCACAACCGCAACCTGCAAGTGCTGGCATGGGATGTGGACGCCTCTGGCCAGGCGGCCGCTGCCGGCTACTACGAAGTGGACGGGGATTTGAGAATTGGCCGGGCCGAGGAAGACCGGAGCGAGGAGGTGGAGCAGATCGCCTCGGTCAAGCAGGAGTTTACGGTGGATGCCGCCTCGGTGACCATGATGCTGGGTGACGCGCGCTACCGCCTGCCGAAGGCTGCCGCGGCGTATGACCAGCCCTTCGCCATGGGGTGGCCGCGCTGCGTTCGCGAGTGCGTCTCCGAGCGCTATCTGGTCAACGCCCACGGCACCTTCTACGAGATGCCGCGTGATGAGGGCCTGCCCCTGATCAAGCCGGTCTGCACGCACAACCGGAGGATCTTCGACTTTTGCACCTGGCGCGGGCTGATGGTCCTGAGCGGCGTTCGCGCCGGTGCGGAGCCCGATGGGCACATCTTCCGCTCCTCGGATGGCCGGGTGGCCCTTTGGTTCGGGCATATCGACGACCTGTGGCAGCTTGGCAAGCCCGTGGGCAAGGGCGGGCCATGGCTGCAAACGCCGGTCAGTCCAGGAGAGCCCTCCGATCCCTACCTGATGACCGGGTATGACCGGAAGCGCCTGGATCTCTCGCACGGTGCCGAGACCGAGGTGGTATTCCAGATTGAGGTGGATGCCGACCATCACGCCTGGCACGCCTATCAGGAGGTCCGGGTGCCCGCGGGCCAGGTGGTGACGCACCATTTCCCCGAGGGCTACAGCGCCCATTGGATCCGCTTCCGGGTGGACCGGCCGTGCCGGGCGACGGCGATCCTCACCTACAGCTAGGCCGCCGGCCTTCGTGAGGCGCGGATCTGTCCTCTGCGAAGGCGCCGACTCGCCGCAGGTAGCGGTCGATCAGGACGCGGGCGAAGCTGCCTGGACCCGGGAGGCCCGGGAGAGCATCTGGAGTGAACCAGCTGGCCTCCAGGATCTCGACGCCATCCACCCGGATCTCGCCGCCGGCGTACTCGGCCATGAACCCGAGCATGAGTGAGTTGGGATAGGGCCACGGCTGGCTGCCGATGTAGCGGAGGTGGGCCACTTCGATGCCCACCTCTTCGCGGATCTCACGATGGACGCACGCCTCTACCGTCTCGCCCGCCTCGACGAAACCGGCGAGGACGCTGTAGACGCCCGGGGCGAAGCGTGGGCTGCGCGCGAGCAGGATGCGGTTACCCCGGCAGACCGCCACGATCACGGCGGGTGAGATCTGTGGGTAGTAGAGCTGCCCGCAGGCCAGGCAAACCCTCGCGCGCTCGTCGGATTTCAGTGCCAGCGGCTTGCCACAGCGGCCGCAGAAGCGGTGCGCCAGGTCCCACTGCGCCAGGTGCGCGGCGCGCGTGGCGATAGCAAACTGCTCGTCGGGCAGCACGCCGAAGAGTTCTCGCAGGTGGACAAAGCGGTATCCTGGGGGCAGGGCGGCCGGCGCGGCATCAAGACCGGCTGCCAGGCAGGGGATGCCATCGTGTGTCCCCAAGAGCTGCACTGTATCCGGGCGCAACCCCAGGGCTGAGACGCCGGGCGTGCGTGGCACGGCGCTCTCTCCTGAACCATCCTCTCGCACGAGCAGGTGCGCCCGCTGGAAGCAGTACCACCAACCCGCGATCTCCTCATCTGCCGGGCCCACCGCCGGAACGAAACTCATCGACCCTCCTCATCTCCCCATGATACCAGGAGGCGCGAAACGGTTCCCTGGCTCCTGCCGCGCCCCCCTGCTATTTCGCGTTTCTGGATGCGGATGCCTTGCCCGCGCTTT
>DUUU01000225.1 GCA_012841485.1 Armatimonadota bacterium | reverse complement strand
GGAGCTGGAAGCTCCGCGCTGCTTCTTGACAAAGCCCGTTCGGGGCTCCCCCTCCCAACCCACGCCCTTCCCGGTTGGCCGCGGGTGCAGGCTAGCCCAACCCGGTAGGGCTTCGCTCCCTGGCAACGCGGGGATTGATCCCCGCGCGACGGGTTGCGCGCCGCCTTCGGGGCTTCGGATTTCTTAGCTCGGAATCCCAGAGGACCGGGAACGCCCCTGCGCGGCAAGTTGAGGTGCGCCCGCCCACGGTTCAGCCGGCAAGAGCCGCCGCAGCGCCCGCGCCGCCGGCGCTATTGGTTGGGATTGCTCAGCACCGACCACTGGCCGAAGACGTCCGTGGAGCGCATCCACTTCACGTGCCCGTCCATAAACGCGATGTTCTCGCCGCCAAAGTGGCGCGACTGCTTGTCGTCCACCGGCTTGCCGTCATTCGTGAGGCCATCGAGCGTGCCTGATCCATCGTCGCAGCAGATGTTCGCCCAGATGATCGCGCCCTTGCCACCAAACATATGCGCGGAGTCCGCCAGCATGATCGTCGTTGAAGGGGTGTTGATCTCGGCGAGGGTGAGGGGTCGGGTCCGAACACCGCCGAAGGCCCAGTCGGCCCACGCATATCCCCTGCTCGCCGGGCCGGGGAAGGTGAAATCCCGGTAGGTATCGGAGTCGCGCTGGTTGGAGCTGCTGGGGCAGTTGTACGCCTTGTTGTTCTTGATATAGGGGTAGACTGCCTGGGGCGTGGCCAGCGGCGACAAGGAAGGTGATACGTTGCGGTTCCACCACGAGTGCGTCTCGTCGTGATCCTGCGCGTACATCAGTGTCGCCTGCGCCAGTTGCTTCAGGTTCGATTGGCAGTTCGCCTTGCGCGCGTTCTCGCGGGCGCGCGCAAAGACCGGGAACAGGATGGCCGCAAGGATGGCGATAATCGCTATCACCACTAACAGCTCAATCAGTGTGAACCCTTTGCCGTTCGCCTTCATCGTGTGAACCCTCCTTCCCGACATCGGTGTGGTATTCCGCACTCCTGTCCATTTCTCCTGTCGAAGAGACGCAGTCACCTGAGGGTCGCGAAGCGAGTGGCGCTGGCGGTCGTCATCGGTATCTCTCCCGGCGCCGCCGGTGATAGGGAAGCCGCGCCTTCAGGCGCTCCAGGGTGTTGAAGACGAGCGGGCAGTAGGCGGCGTTCTCGATCACCCCGATGCAGCGGAATCGGAAGCCCTCCTTGTCCAGATGCGGGAACTCCAGGCAGTCGCGCGGCCGGTCCTCGTACACGCTACAGCGGTTCCCATCCAGGAAGGGACACGGCACGCGGGCGAGTTGGCGCTCCCGCTGCTCTCCCAGCTCGGTATAGCGCTCCTCGAACTCCTCCGGGCTGATTTCGAGCCTCCGCGCCAGCCGCTCGATATCCTCCGGGTCCAGCTCGATGCGCATCACGCGGCAGCAGTGGGCGCAACTGAGGCAATCGATCTCCCGGGCGACGCCCTCATACACCTCGCGCACGAAGGCATCGAGGCGCGCGTCTGGCCAGTCCAGCCACCCCTTGAGGTAGCTCCGGAAACGCCAGTTCTCGTCATGGCGCTCCTTCGCGAGCACCCCAATCTGCTGAATGTCGGTGATCAGGTCATGACGCATGCCCTCTCCTCCCGTCCCCTGGAGGATACCAGGATGCCGCTGTGGAGTCAACCAGCGCGCGTCTCCCGCCTTTGGGCGGGGCAGGGGCTGTGCATAGCCCGCGCGCGGCGGTAAATCGCCGCGCTGCAGGCGCGGGTCTGTGCGCTTCTCGCAGCGCCCGGGAGAAGAGAGCCGGCAGGAGCGGCGGGCCGGTCCCAGAATAGTATCGCAAGCCGCCGTGATGACGGGCGGCGGGAGGTGTCCCCATGCGAGTGACCTGGCTCATACTTGTAGCACTTCTCTTTGCTCTTCCGGCCTCGGCCGCGCCGTCGGCGGAAGAAACGCCGGAGGGAGTAACCCTCGAAAACGGCGTCGTGCGCGCGGTTTTCCCCGCGAAGGGCAACTACGTCCTCGCCGATTTCCGCCGGGTGCCCGACGGCGAGAACCTGCTCAGCCTCTGCATCCTCAGCTACACCGTTGAGGGAGCGCAGTACTGGTATCAGGATAACAAGACGGATGCTGATTACGGGCTGAAGCCGGTGACGACGCGCGTGGAACGGGGAGACGATTTCGCTCGTCTGGTGGTCAGCTACCCCGCTCAGGGAGCGGCGAAGCACTTCCGCGTCGTGAAGACGCATACGCTGCGCGATGGCTCTCCCGTCCTGGAAAACGACTACCGCCTGGAGGCGACCACGGATATCTCGTTGCGCGGGGGCCTAAACCTCCCCCTGATCTGGTTCGCGCCGCGGCTGTCGCGAGGGGCGGTGCCCAGCTCCGGCGGGAGCCTGCTCC
>DUUU01000224.1 GCA_012841485.1 Armatimonadota bacterium | reverse complement strand
CGAAGATGGGCGAGATCATGGATGGCCGCGGCGGCGTGTGGGCCGTCCGGCTGGAGGGGGGAACGCCCGAGGAACTGGCATTCAGCCGCCCGGTCAAGATCGCCAACGGTGTCATGATGAACAAGCCCACGGTGCTCGCTAACGGCGAGTGGCTCTTCCCGACGGCGGTGTGGGCGTGCTGGCACGTGAAGGCGGAGGATCTGGCCGGGGAGCGCTTCTCGAACGCTACCGTCTCGACCGATGCCGGGGAGAGCTTCACCCTCCGCGGGGGCGCCGACGTGCCGGATCGCTGCTTTGACGAGCACCTCTTCGTCGAGCTAAGCGATGGCCGGGTGTGGTGCCTGGTGCGAACCCTCTACGGCATCGGCCAGAGCTTCTCCAGCGACCAGGGCCGCACCTGGACCCCGGGCGAAGACTCCGGGCTGGGCGGGCCAAACTCGCGCTTCTTCATCCGCCGGCTGGCTTCCGGGCGGCTGCTCCTGGTGAACCACGTCGATGTCACCGCAATGGAGGCCGGGCAGGCCTGGCGCGCCGGGAAGTCGTGGCGCCGGCGCTCGCACCTGGCCGCGCTCCTCTCCGAGGATGAGGGCGCCACCTGGATCGGCCTGCTGCTCCTGGACGAGCGCGACGGCGTCTCCTATCCCGATGGCGTGCAGGCCGAGGACGGGCGCATCTCTATCATTTACGATCACGACCGCGCCGGGGCGGGGGAGATCCTGTTGGCCTGCTTCCGCGAAGAGGATGTTCTGGCGGGAGCGTGCGTCTCGCCTGATGCTTTCTTGCGGCGGTTGGTGAACCGGACCGGAGGCGTGCGAAGCCCTCGGTGAGAGTGGGGAGAGGAAGCGTGCGAAAGCTCTGGATGGCGTGCCTGGTGGTGCTGCTGGCCTGCGCGGGGGAGTGCCTGGCCGACGAGGCGAGGCAACCGCGGACGCTCTACGTCAACAACGTCACGGGGAGCGACCGCTTTGATGGGTTGAGGCCCGATCCCGCCGGCGACGGCGTGAGCGGGCCGTTCGCGAGCATCGCGAAGGCGTTTGCCTCGGTGGAGACGTCGGACCGGATTGAGATTGCCAACACGGGGAAGCCCTACGCGGGCGGCAACACCCTCGTCAAGGCGGGCGGCACGGCGACGCAACCGCTCGTCATCAACGGCAACGGCGCGGTGATCTCCGGGCTGGGCCGCGTGCCGAAAGAGAAGTGGTCGGTCGTGCGCCAGGGGATCGTGGCGACCGAGTTCTGGCCGATGTCGAACCTGTTGAAGGGCTACCGCCCAATCCAGCACTGGATCGGGAGCCCGCAGATCTGGTGGCTGGATGGCCGGCCGGCGCCAAACTGCACGAGCGAGGAGGAGCTTCTGCGCACCGAGGGCGGCTTCTACTGGAACAAGCCCCGGCGCCAGGTGTGGGTACACCTGCCTGCCGGCAAGACGCTCGATGACGTGGAGATCCTCATCCCGGTGCACGGCACCTGCATCTGCATCAACACCGATTTCGTGGTGGTCCGCGACCTGCGCGCCATCTTCTCGTGGAACGACGGCTTCGACACGCACGGCACGGGCAAGCATATCGTCTTCCAGCGGTGCATCGCCACGGACAACTGTGGCCAGGGCTTCTCGGTCCACGACACGAACGTGGCGCTCTACGAGGAGTGCCTGGCGGAACGGAACGCGAGCTCCGGCTCGTGCGACGTGAATGAGTGCCACTCCTACTACCGCCGGTGCGTCTTCGTGAACAACACCTTTGAAGCCGGGGTGTACGGCCACGATCAATCGCAGCACACCTACGAGGATTGTCTTATCCTGGGCAACACGCCGTTCGAGCAGGTGTGGCAGCGCGGCTTCTCACGGATGAACTTCATCAACTGCGTCATCCGCGGGAACTCGGAGCGCTCTACCGGGCTCATCTCCGCGGCGCATGGCGCGCTCCACTTCCGCGAGTGTACCCTGGCCGACGCCGCCTATGTCTGCCGCCTAACGGACGCGGAGACCGCCTCGCTTTCGATCACCCATTCCATCCTGGCGCGATGCAAGGAGCCGTTCCTGACGCTGCCGAACTCCAAGCCGCGGGTGATCCTCCGCGACAACATCTACCACGATGGCCCGGGCGTGCAGGTAGGCGACCGCGTCTTCGGCCCAGAGGCGTGGGAGGACTACCAGAAGAGCACGGGCCTGGATACGGGCTCGGTGTGGCGCGACCCGGGCCTGGGCGGGGTGTTTGCCCTCCAGTTGTTGCCGGGCTCGCCGGTGCTTGCCCTCCGCGGGCAGCGGCCGCCCCAGCGCATCGGTGCCGTGCTCCCGCCCTCCGTGTGGGAGCTGTATGCCCGAACCCGGAATGAGGTGGCCACCCCCGCGGGGATCGTGAAGCGGCCGGCGGCGCGCTCGGCCGTGCCGGCACCCCTTCGGATGGGATCGGCGAGAGGATGGGAGCCCCACGTCGTTGGGCTGCTTGGAAGGAGCACCTGATGAAGATTGGTGTCAGTTCTTACAGTTACATCCGCCTGACGCGGGCGGGAGAGATGACGCTGAAAGAGACGATTGCCAAGGCGAAGGAGCAGGGTTTTGATGTGATCGAGATCCTCGGGCTTAGCTCGCAGGCGCCGGACTGCCGCGACCCGGAGAAGCTCGCGGAGGAGCTGCGTGAAGAGGCCGCGCGCTGCGATATCGAGATTGCCGCCTACACCGTGGCCGCCGATCTCCTTCGCGGATGCGACGGCAACTTCGATAAGGAGGTCGCGCGAATCCAGCACGAGATTGATCTCGCCGCCATCATGGGCGCGCCGTGCGTCCGCCACGACGCGAGCGCCGGCTTCCCCCCGGAGCACGTGGGCCCGAAGAGCTTTGACGCGGCACTCCCCCGCCTGGCCGAGGGCTGCCGCATCCTCACCGAATACGCCGCGGCTAAGGGGATCAAGACGACGGTTGAAAACCACGGGCGCTTCTGCCAGGACAGCCGGCGCGTGGAGAAGCTGGTTACCGCGGTCAACCACCCGAACTTCGGCGTGCTGATCGACATCGGCAACTTCATCTGCGTCGATGAGGACCCGCGTGTCGCCGTGGGCCGGTTGATCCCCTACGCGTTCCACTGTCACGCCAAGGATTTCCACATGAAGCCGGGCACGCTCCCCTACCCGGGCAAGCCGTGGGGCGTGTCGCGCGGCGGCAACTACTACCGCGGCGCGATCATCGGCCATGGCGACGTGCCGCTGCTCCCCTGCCTCCGCGTGATGAAGCGAGCTGGCTATTCTGGCGTCCTCTCCATCGAGTTCGAGGGGATGGAGGATGTTCTGACCGCACTCGAGCTTGGCCAGGCGAACCTCCGGCAGCTGGTCGAGATGGCGTGACGATTTGCCGGGCGCTGGCTGCTTTCCGGGAAGAGCGGCGCCCGGCTTCCCGCCTGGCATGTGCCCGGCGGGACCGAGAGATCCCGGTAGAGAGAGCCAGAGATGGCCAGCGTGAAGCAGCGAATCCTCCAGGTGATGGCGGAGGGCGTCACCGACAGGTTACCTCAGTTCGATCCGGCCACCGGCCGGTTTCTCCAGGAGCCGGATGGCCCGCCGGCGCCCGGCGCCCGGCCCGACGAGATCGGCTGGTGCGTCATCAACCAGGATATCATCTATCCCCTCGCGGTGCTCTACACCACCCCCGGCACCTCGTTCTATGGCGACCGGCGGATCCTGGAGATGGTCCAGCGCGGCGGAGACGCGATCCGCGATTTCCAATACCCCGACGGGCAGGTGGAGTTCCTGAAAATAGATGGCAGCCGCTGGGGCCCGACGTACATGGCCTGGACCAATTACGCCTGGCTAGAGACCTACGCGCTCCTGCGCGACGAGCTGGGCGAGGAGCGGCGGAAGCGTTGGGAAGAAGGGCTCACTCTCGCCCATGACGGCCAGGCGCGCGAGATCAGTAACCTTCATGTCCACAACATCCCGTGCTGGAAGGGGATGAGCTGCTACCGCGCCGGTCAGCTCTTCGGGCGCCCGGATTGGCAGGACGCGGGCACGGCGATGATCCAGGCTGTCGTTGCCGCGCAGCAGCCGGGCGGGTATTGGGCGGAGCACGGCGGCCCCAGCACGCTCTACAACTACGTCTACGTGCACGGCCTGGGGCTCTACTACCGGTTCACGGGCGACGAGCGCGTCCTGCCTGCCCTGGAGGCCGCCACCGATTTCCACCAGGCGTTTCTCTACCCGGGTGGCGCGCTCGTGGAGACGGTGGACGGGCGCGTCAGCTACCATGATCGCATCATGCTCATGGGCTGGGTGGGCTTCTCCGCCTGCCCGCAAGGCCGGCGCCTGGTGCGCTATCTGGCGGAGCATCTGAACGCGAAGCGCGACCTGCACAGCTATCAGGGGGGAGCGATTGCCAGCAGTGCGCAGCACCTGATCGAAGGGGAGGAAGCGCCCATCTGGCTCGACCGGCCATCGTTCCGCGAGGCGTATCGCGATTGGGCGCTTGTTTGCCGCGAGGGGCCGTGGTTTGCCTGTCTCAGCGCCTTCACCTGCCCGCCTGTGGCCAGCCGTTGGGGGCAGGATCGCCAGGCGTTCCTGTCACTACGGCACGATGAGCGGGGCCTGATCCTCGGCGGTGGCAACTCCAAAGATCAGGCCGAGTGGTCGAGCTTCGTGGCGGACGGACGGCTGCTGCCGCAGCAGGGGGAGCTTCTGCCCGAGGGCGATGGGATCGCGCTCACCTACGGCACGGTTCGCTGCCTCCTGCGGATCCGCATGGAAGACGCGCGGGTGATTCTGACGGGAGAGGCCGAGGGTGGACCCGCGCTGCAGCAGTTCATCGTGCAGGCGCGCCCGGGCGACACCGTGACCACGGCCACGGGGCGCGCGGCAACCCTGGAGGCCGGCACGGCGCTCCATTGGGGCCCGGCCGAGTTGGGCGCCTGGATCGACGTGAGCGGCACGCGGATCGCGGTGCCGCAGGGCGCCGCATTCCGCTGGCCGACCGCCGCGT
>DUUU01000223.1 GCA_012841485.1 Armatimonadota bacterium | reverse complement strand
CGGCCCCGATACTCTTCCAGGGCTTTCGCCAGCCTCCTGCCGGCATCCACCCGATCCTCGAAGATCATCGCGCTCACCTCCGTCTCTGCCTCTTCCCGCGCTCCGGTTGGCCAAAACAGCACGCGAGAGGAGCGCCGCACTCCGCGCCGTGGGCGATGGCGCGGGCACGGAGACGCGGGCGCCATCGGATTACCCGCCCTGGGCGGAGCTCAGGGCTCGGAGTACCGCGCCCAGGATTCTGGAGACTCCCAAACGGTCACCGAGCGAAGCCGCGCCGGTTCTGGGATCTGGGGAGCCAGCCGGCGGTAGATGTAACGCGCGAGGCCCTCCGAGCTGGCGTTTTCGTGCTGAAATGGAGGCAACTCGTTCAGATTGCGGTGATCCAACTCATCGCAGATGGCGCCAAGAAGGCGCTTCAGGAGGGTGAAATCGAGGGCGATGCCCGTAGCATCCAACTCCTCCGCGCGGACCACCGCCTCCACCTCGAAGCGGTGCCCGTGCAGACGCTCGCACTTGCCCTGGTAGCCCCGCAGGCAGTGCGCGGCGTCAAAGTGCCGGCGTGTCGCGACCTCAAACATCCTCTCGATTCCTCCCCTCCACGGACGGGGCGAGGGGTCCGGATCATGAGATCCGCCCCCTCACCTCGGTCCTTCTATTCCCCTATTGGTTCAACACTCACCGGGCCCAAAGGCCCGGTGCAACCGGAGTGGCATTACCCTACTCAGAAGCGATACATCGCCCCGGTGTGCAGGACGACGGCGTCGCTGCGGAAACTGCCCTCGGTGATTCCATCGGCCGCGTTCGAGCCACGTCCGGACGCGAAGCTGTACTCCAGCGCCGCGTTGATCTCCACGCGCTCCCGGAGCGAGCGGCCGACACCGAGCGTGAAGGTGTGGCCGTGGCCCGGCACGGAGAAGGTCGCGCGCGCCTGATCCGACGGGGTTGCGCGGGTCGTATACACATATCCAGCCCGAAGCGCCCACGGTCCGAAGCCGGTGTACTCCGCGCCAAGGCGAATGTTGCTCACGTTACACCAGTTCTGCGTGATATCGCCGCTGGTGTCGAGCGAGGTCGGTCCAAGATTGCCGGTGACATCCAGGACTCGGTTGGCCGAATACTCAGTCCAGGAGTACTCCGCCAGGAGGGTGAGCTCCGGCGTCTCGCGGTAGTAGAAGCCGAGCGAGAACTGCTGCGGCAGAACGTTCTTGATCGACGCGGTGCCGCCCGGAAGCGTCTGGATGCCGCCGACCGGCGCCTGGAACACTCCGGAGGTCTTTCCGCGCGCCTCAAACGCCACCTCATTCCGCCACACGGCGCCAAAACCCCATCGATCATCGGGCGCCTGGTACTGCACGCCGAGGCGCACTCCATCATACCGCGTATCCGACATCCCCTCGAAGTGGATATTCCGAAGAACGGGCACGCCGTTGGTCAGGCTCATCTTCGCCGTGGAGAAATCGGTGTTGACATCCACGACCCGCCACGCCGCGCCGATCTTCCAGCGGGGTGTCAGCTGGTAGGCGGTGCCAAGCGCGAACTCGGTGATCTCCAGATCCGCCTTCACCGTCGGCGTAAGTGTCGCCCATGGCGCAATCGCCTGGAAGCTGACGTCTTCGTAGAACGCCTTCATTCCGCCCACCACGTAGAAGCCCAGGCCAACGCTGAAGCGATCACTCACCGGATAGGCCGCGGTGGTGCCGGCAACTGGCGCCATCTTGCGGTTGCCTTCCACCGAGAACTGCGCATTCGGCGAGTAGCTTGGCATCTTGCCCTCGAGCTGGGCAAACGTGGGAGAGAGGTTCAGGCTGGCCTCGGCGCGCTCCGTGCCTGCCAGACCGGCCGGATTGAAGTAGATCGCTTCTGAACCGCTGGCGATGGAGGCGGCGGCGCCCCCGATGCCAACATACCGTCCGGACCACGTGGTGGCCTTCTCATACCCGGCACTCCAGGCCTCCGCGGCCGGAAGAGCCAGCGCGACCGCCAGCAGCACGAGCATTCTGCTGGCCCGAGTGTGCGGGATCTTCATACTTCGTTTCTCCTTCAGGCTGATGTGCCCCGGCAACCCTGCGCGCGCCATAGCGGCCGACACTGACCCTCTGTTGGGACATGCTGGAACGGCGTGGTATGGAGCGAACGTTTCCCTGTCCGCTTTTGGTGACGGGATGGATTGTAACGGGCGCTGGCATTATAGGGCAAGCAAGCGCCCGAGTCAAGAGTGGGTGCCAGCCTGGCGGAGGCAGCGCGCAACCCGGCGCGCGGCGATAAATCACCGCGCTGCTTGCGAGCGAAGCCCTGCCGGGCTGGGTTGGGGATACTCCCAGATGTCCCAAAACGGCGGTGGCTGGGGGGAGAAGCCTCGAAGGAGCTTTGCCGGAAAGCAGCGCGGAGCTTCGAGCTCCGCGCGTGCGCGCGGCCTTCTCCTTATGCCGGAATCCCAGGCCAGCCTGGCGGAGGTAAGGACATGGAAGGGGTCGGCCTCAGCCGGTGGAGCTCCACCGGCTGAGGGATTGGGCCGGTTTTTCTACTTTCGGATGGTCACCTGGCGAACACCGGCGTAGCCCTCGCCCAGCCAGATGCCGAGGACGCCAGGCGGGAGCGGCGCTGCGTCCGTGACGCCGAGAACGTGCTCCCCATCCAGCCAGACGGAAAGCTCGTAGCCCAGGCCGCGCTCGGGGCGGGTGTTTCGGCGGGTGGTTATCTTGAGGTTGTAATCCGTATCCGACTTCAGGGGCCGCGAGAGCCATCCCAACTTCATGTAGACGCCATGGTCTCTCCCCTCGCCGGTATAGGTATATTTCCACAGGTTGATGCCCCCGTGGTAGAGGAGCACGAGATAGTGGTCGGCCAGGGCATCGCCCCGCAGCCCGGAGTTGAGAACAAACCCCGCGGCGGCGGCCTGATCGACGCGGAAGACGCCGGAAACCTCGTATTGCTCCGGGAGCGGCTCCTTCAACCCGTAGATGGAGAGGCCCATCCCCTTCTCCATGCGCCGCACCTGCTCGTAAGGCGTGCCCTCTGGCGCCGTGTTGACGAGGAAGCCCTCTTTCAGTGCCCAGGGATAGCCGCGCTCGAAGCGTGGCTCGCGCAGTGGCAGCCACTCGCGCGAATGGAACAGCCCCTCTGCTGAGAGAAGCACCTCTTGTTTCGCAGGCGCGCCCGCGAGCGAGGTGCCCGCCGCCAGGAGCACGGACAGGCAGAACAAACAGCAGGATCGCTTTGCCTTCATGATTCACAATTCTCCAGGCCGGCCCGGAGCCACGACAGGCGCCCGCCCGCCCGCGACGCGCGCCCGAATGCTACCGGAGGTACAGCGGTCGCCCCGCCACGCAGGCACCGCCAACCGGCAGGCCAGTGGAGACCCGGGACCTCCGGCTTCCAACCGCTCCCAGGGCGGCCAGGCCCGCTCTGGCGTGCCGACCTCGCTTCGCGGACGCTAGCCCAGCATGCCGCTCTGCTTCGCGTAGGCGAAGATATCCCCGGCCTCCAGGATCGGGAGGATATCGCCCAGCGGGCGAAGCGTGTAGCTCTTGCCGGTCGTCAGGTTGGTGAGGCGGTTGCCCTTCACATCCAGTTCCAGCTCGTCTCCGGTGCGAATCTCCTCCACGAGGCGCGTAGGCGTCTCGAAGGGGAGCAAGTAACCGCCGTTGACGCTGTTGCGGAAGAAGATGCGCGCGTACGACTCGGCGATCACGGCTTCCACGCCGGCTTCATCGAGGGCAAGCGGAGCATGCTCGCGCGAGGAGCCACAGCCAAAGTTCTTGCCACCCACCACGATGCGGTACTCGCCGGGCTCGCCACCGTCGGGAACGAAGGGGCGGTTCCCCTCGGGAAGCCCCGCCTGGGCAGCCGGCACGCCCGAGAGCGCGTAGACCCCGAACATCTTCCGCTCCTCCGGGATCGCCGGGTTGTAGGTGAGGTAATGCGCCGGGATAATCTGGTCGGTATCGATATCATCGCCGAGCACGTAGGCCCGGCCCTTGATCGTCTCTTGCACAGTCAACTCCTTAGACCCCATCGCCGCCTCTCCTCAACACACCGGTGCGGCACGTTGAGGGCGCGGCAGCGAGTGTCGGGCTCCCTTTAGAGCAGCTCCCGTGGATCCGTGATACGGCCGGTCACAGCCGAGGCGGCGGCGGTGAGTGGCGAAGCGAGGAAGACCTGCCCCTCCTTGTGGCCCATGCGCCCCGGGAAGTTTCGGTTGGTGGTCGAGATGCACTTCAGCGGCTCGTTCAGCCGGCCGAACGTATCCACCGGGCCGCCCAGACACGCGGCGCAGGACGGCTGTCCCACCTTGCACCCGGCCGCCTGGAAGACCTCGATGAGCGTCTTCCCATCCACGCGCTCGCGGTGCAGCGATTGGAGCACCTCGGTGGTCGCCGGCACGATGAAGGTATCCACCGCCACGGTGCGCCCGTTGAGGATGCGCGCGGCTGCGACAAAGTCGGTGGTCTTCCCGCCGGTGCAAGAGCCGATATAGGAGCGGTCGATGCGCACATCCGAGAGCTCGCGGGCGAGGGCCCGCTTGTCGGGAGAGTGCGGCAGCGCCACCGTTGGCTCCAGCGCCGCCACGTTGAAGACGTGCTCGCTATGGAACGTGGCTCCCTCGTCGTTCGTGAAGACGGTAAACGGCTTGCTCGTGCGCGCGCGCACGTAGTCGCAGGTCACCTGATCGGGAGCGATGATGCCGCTCTTGCCGCCGGCCTCGATGGCCATGTTGCACAGCGTCATTCGCTCTTCCATGTTGAGCGAATAGACGCCCTCGCCCGCGAACTCCATGGCGCGATAGGTGGCGCCATCCACGCCGATCTCGCCGATGACGTGGAGGATCAGATCCTTGGCCATCAGATAGGGGGGCATGTTTCCCTCAAAGACGAAGCGCATCGTCTCGGGAACGCGGACCCACAGCTTGCCGGCGCCCAGGATGAAGCCTGCCTCCGTGTTGCCGATGCCGGTGGCAAACTCGCCGAAGGCGCCATGCGTGCAGGTGTGCGAGTCGGTGCCGAAAAGCACCTCGCCGGGACGGGTGTGCCCGCCCTCTGGAAGACCGACGTGGCAGACGCCCTTATAGCGCTCCGTGCCCACGTCGTAGAAGTTGGGGATTCCCTGTGCAGCCACAAACTCGCGCAGGATCTCCACGTTGCGCCGGGCCTTCGCATCGGCGGTGAAGATATAGTGATCGGGGATGATCACCACCTTCTCCTTATCCCAGACCTTCGCATCCTTCCCGAAGTGCTCGTGGAAGACGCCGATGGTGCCGGGGCCGCAAACGTCGTGGGTCAACAGCACATCCACATCGACCCAAACATTCTCGCCGGCGCGCACGGCCTCGCGGCCGGCTGCACGGGCGAGGATCTTTTCCGTCATCGTCATCGCCATGATAGGGCTCCCTGAATGGTGATGCCACGCCTGCAATGAGGATCAGGGTTCCGCTCTTTCTGGCGCACGCCGATGCTCCGGTCGGGTGGCGCGGGCGGCACACCCCGTCGTGTAACACTGTCCCCCACGCGCTGGCGGCAGGCTGCTGGCTCTTGAGATCGCTCGAATATACGTGCTCGGCCCAAAGATTCCGAGGCACAACTTCATTATAGCCGATGCGCCCGCGGATTGGCAAGGCGCGTCTGCGGGCGCCACCGCCGGCATTGCGCGGGCCTGAAGCCCCCCCAAGGCACGCCACCCCGATATGGCATCGCGTTTGGGCCGTTTGATGGAGCGGTAGCTCCGGGTTGGTGCCGCGGGCCGGGGAACTGATGCGAAAGGAGGCGAGAGCCTTGGAGCTCATTCTCACCGAGCGAGAGCGCGACCTGCTGCTCGAGATGCTGGGATCGGAGATCAGCGAGGTGCGTTCTGAGCTTTACCACGCCGAGGACGCCGAGACGAAGGAGATGTTCCGGGATCGAGAGGAGTTGGCGAAACGCCTGAGGGCAAAGCTGGAAGGGAGCGCGCTGAGGGAGCCCGTGGTCACCTGACGCACGTGCTGGCAGGTCCTTCGCCGCTGGCCGGGGAACGTTGAGACCAGAGTCAATTGCGGTTCAGAAACGCAGCGGAGGAGGGAAGCTGGTGCGAAGCGAGTTCATTCACCAATTGGTGAGCTTGGCGGCAGAGCTGGCCGGCGGTGTGCCGGGCGGCAAGACGGCCTCGGAGGAGCTTGGGCCAAACGCCCGTTGGTACGCTTCTTCGTGGCAGCGCGTGGGGGGCGTTGACCTATTCCTGGCGCGCGACGGCGTGGAACGCTGCCTTGTGGTCGCGGGAGCGGGCCCGGAAGCGGCCCGCGTGCCAGGCGAAGCGGTGGCAACAGGTGAACGCCCGGTGAAGGTGGCGGCGTACTCCTCGGAAACGTGCGCCGCGCTGCGCGCGCTCTTCCCCTGGACCGCGCCCCGCGCGCTGCCCAAGGGCCGCCCCTCCTTCGGGTGCGGTGACCGGCTCGGTGTGGCCACTCCCGGACAGCTCCGCGCCCTCCGGCAGACTCGGGCGGCGCTGGTCCTGGCCCAACAGTCGGTGCGAGAGCTGACGCTCACTGGCCGAAGCTATGCCGAGGTGGTCGACGCGGCAACATGGGGCGTCTTTCAGGAGGGCTACCAGGAGGGCTTCGGCGCGGATGGCGATCATCTGAAGACGGTGGATGAGGTGCGCACCCTCCTGGAAGCCGGCGCCACCTTCATCACGCTCGACCTGAGCCTCTGCCTCGGGCGCGCCAGCGGCCTCCCCGAGATGCCCGATGCGGTGCGCCAGCTGGAGGGCAACTCGTGGGAGCTGGCCGGAGAGCGCCTGGAGGGAAGCCCTGACGACCTTCAGGGATTCTGGCGCGTCTATGGACCAGCCTTTGCCTTCATCGAAGAGGCCGATGCCCTCTGCCGGCAAGCGCGTGGCGCCGGCGGGTACGACCTGGAAGTGAGCGTCGATGAGACGGCGCACGCCACCCGCCCCATCGACCACCTCCTGCTCGCGACCGAGCTCGTGCGGCGCGGGATCGCGGTTAGCAGCATCGCGCCGCGCTTCCCCGGCGAGTTCCAGAAGGGGATCGATTACATCGGCGACCGGGAGCGCCTGGAGCGCGAGGTGGCAATCCACGCAGAGATCGCGCACCGCTTTGGTTACAAGCTCGGGGTCCACTCGGGAAGCGACAAGTTCGCTGTCTTCCCGCTCTTTGCCCGCTATGGGGGCGACCGCCTCCACGTGAAGACCGCCGGCACGAGCTGGCTGGAGGCGGTGCGCGTCGTCGCGGCCACCGACCCGGCGCTCTTTCGGGCGATCTGGGCGCAGGCGACCGAGGGCTTCCCGCGCGCTCGCGAGTACTACCACATCAACACCTCGCTCGCCGATGTGGCTGGCAAGGCCGACGTGCCGGACTCGGAACTCCCCCGTCTGCTGGACGATGATGCCTGCCGGCAATTCCTGCATATCACCTACGGGGAGATCCTGAAGGCGCCGGCGCCAGGGGGCGGCACCCTGAGCGATGCCCTCCAGGAAAACCTGGCCCGGAATGAGGCGCGTTACGCCCTCGGCCTGGAAGCGCACTTCCGCCGCCACGCCGATGGCCTCGGTTTCACCTCGCCCTGAGCACGGCCAAGGCATCCCAGCGCGAGACGCGCACGAGCCCGGCTTCCCGTCTGCCGCGCCGATCCAGGTGGAGCAGCACGCGAAGGAGTCGTCTCGCCTCCTGGCGTAACAGACGCTCTAAGAGCGGTGGGAGAGCGCGGCTGGGGAGCGGTGGCGTGGCGCCAGTCGCCCCGCAGAGCAGGCCATGCCAAAGGAATCAGGAGGTACGCGATGCCCAGACTCGGTTCCACGCCTCGACCGGGAGGCAGGATCTGGCTCAGAGCACTGAGCCGTGTCGTGTGGCTGGTGGCGCTGGTGGCGCTAGCACTGCCGGCGGGGGCCGTCACCCTGGCCAGGGAAGGCAGGGCCCCGGCGACCCTCTTCCTGGCGGCGGGCGCGACGGCGCCGGAGGAGACCGCCGCGCAGGAACTGGCCGCCTATCTGAGCCAGGTGACCGGCGCAACCTTCACCGTGACCCGCGAAGGCCAGGGCACGGCCAGGGGAGCCAGCATCTACGTGGGCCCCACGCGCTTGGCGGCCGGACAAGGGATCGACTGCACGAAGCTGGGCCCCGAGGAGTGGGTGATGCGCACGGTCGGTGACAGCCTCATCCTGGCGGGCGGCCGGCCACGCGGCACACTATATGCCGTCTACCGCTTCCTGGAGGACGTGATCGGCGTTCACTGGTGGAATGCCTACGAAGAGAGCGTGCCCAAGCAGCCGACTCTGGAGGTGACCGGGCTCGACCGGCGCGGCAAGCCGGTCTTCCGCTATCGCGACATCTACATGCTCTATGCGCGAGACGGCGGCCGCTTCGCCGCACGCAACCGCCTCAACCGCGAGGGCGATGCGCGGATCAGCAAGGAGTACGGCGGCGGGATGGACTACGGTCCCCCCTATCACGTGCACACCTTCTTTATGTACGTGCCGCCGGATCAGTATTTCGAGAAGCACCCCGAGTGGTTCTCCCTGATCAAGGGGAAGCGCACCGCCGGGCGCACCCAGCTCTGCCTCACCAACCAGGAGATGCGCACCTTCTTCCTGCAGCGTCTGCGGAAGTATATCGCCGATTCGTGGGCAGCGGCGAAGAAGGAAGGCCTGCCCGTGCCCCTCGTCTTCAGCGTCTCGCAGAACGACTGGCACGGTCAGTGCGAGTGCGATAACTGCCAGAAGATCACTGCCGCAGAGGGCTCGGAAGCCGGGCCGCTGCTCGATTTCGTGAACTGGCTCGCAGATTCCATCAAGGACGAGTATCCCGAGGTCTCGCTCGACACCCTGGCCTACCTGTACACCCAGAAGGCCCCGAAGACGATGCGCGTGCGCGATAACGTGATCATCCGCCTCTGCGACACGCACAGCAACTTCACGCGCGCCATCACCGACCCCGAGAACAAGGCGTTTCGCGAGCACCTCTTGAGCTGGGCGAAGATCGCCAAGAACCTGCGGATCTGGGACTACGCCGTCACCTTCGCCCCCTACTATGGCCTCCCCCTGGCGTCGCTCCATACCTACGCGCCCGATTACCGCTTCTATGCCGAGAACAACGTCGAAGGAGTCTTCACTGAGCACGAGTATGAGGTGCTCGCGGACATGCGCGACCTGAAGATCTGGATGATGATGAAGCTCCTGGAAGACCCCTACCGGGATGCTCAGGCGTTGATCCGGCAATTCACAGATGGCTTCTACGGCCCGGCCGGCCCCCTGATCCGCGACTACCTCGCCGCGCTGGAGAAGGCATCCTCCGAGAAGATCAGCTACCTCTCGATGGGCGCGTCGCCGCCGCAATACCACTATCTCGATCTCGATTTCATTCGCAACTCCCAGGCGCTGTTCGACCGGGCCGAGGCCGCCGTCGCGAGCGATCCTGTCCTGCTGCGCCGGGTGCGGCACGCGCGGCTTCCTCTAGACCGGGCATCGCTGGTGCTCTTGCCTCGCCTCATGCGCCAGTGGGTGGCCAGCGGGAAGAACCCCGAGGTGCTGCCCTACGACCGCGACGCCATCGCCCGGCGATGCAAGGCGACGTGGCATGCGGAGGTGGACCGGCGCATCCCCGAGCAGCGCCGGCAGGCAGAGCGCGCCAGGGCCGATGAGGAGATACTCCCCCTCATCACGCGCCGGCCGTACGTGCCCCTGCCGGAGAAGTTCCGCGACCTGCCGGCTGGCACCGTCTTCGACTACACCGCCGACACGAGCCGCAACTGGCAGAACCGGGTGAAAGTGGTGCCCGACCCCGAGGCCGAAAGCGGGATCACCAACCGCCTGGAGATCCCTGCCGAGGAGATGGAGCGGTACGTGCTGCCGATGCCCTGGGGCCTCTACAACCAGGTCCAGAAAAAGGGCGTTGGGAGCGCCTCCATCCGGGCGGAAGATGTGCCCGGGCCCGGGTATCACTGGTACCGCATGGGCAGCTTTCCGATTGTCCATTCCACCTATGTCTACTTCTTCTGGAGCTGGATCATCCAGGTGGATGTCGATGACGTGGCCGACAGCAAGCGCCCCGACCAGAAGTATGCCGTCTGGGCGCGCGTGAAGTTCGAGGGGCCCCGATTCCCGCATGGAAAACCGGACCAGAAGAACGCGATCTGCGTCGAGCGCGTGGTGCTGGTGAAGGAGTAGCCGCCCGGCACCCGGCACACCATCCGCCAGGCCCTCCCATGCCAGGGGAGGGCCTGGGCGGGCGTCCCCGCGCATCCACCGGGCACTGGTGAGTTGCGCGATGTATCGCGCCCCATTTTCGCATCACAACTCCGTGATCTCCCGATGAAACAAACCGGGAGGTGAGCACCCTCTAAGAGTGCAGAGGCGTTCTGGCACCCTGCCCGGAAGCGGCGACGCAATCTCTGCCGTGATGGCCCGTCCCGCATGCCTGCCGGAGCGCGCCCTCTCACGCGCCGGTCGATTGCCACGGCTCATGGCGGCGCGGGGCTGGATGGAGAGTTGGCATGGGGAGGACCGGCGACGGTGATGCTGTTCCGCTCCGTCATATGACGGCACGCAGCAGTCGCGCGATCAAGACAGGATACCAGCGTTTCGAGCGCCCCGTGTATGATTACGCCGCCAAGTATGCTCCCTGCCGTCGCGGGTGTCCCGCCGGCCATGACACGGCCTGGGCCACCTGCCTGATCAGCAAGGGGCGCTACGACCTGGCACTGCGCGCGCTTCGCGAGGAGAACCCCTTCCCGTCGGTCACCGGGCGCGTCTGCCATCATCCCTGCGAGTATGCCTGCAGCCGCGCCGATTACGACCAGCCGGTGGCGATCCACGCCCTTGAGCGCGCCTGCGCCGAGTATGGCGATACCGAGCCCGTCGAGCCTGCGCCACGGCTTCACGAGGAGAGCGTCGGCATCGTCGGCGCCGGGCCCGCGGGCCTGGCGTGCGCCTATCACCTCGTTCGCCTCGGCTATCCGGTCACCGTCTACGATGCCAATGATGCTCCAGGCGGGATCCTGGCCTACGGGATTCCCGCCTACCGCCTGCCCCGCGAGGTGCTCGAGACCGAGATCGACCGGTTGCGCCGGATGGGCGTGGCGTTCCGCTGCGGCGTGCGCGTCGGAGTGGACCTCTCCTTCGACCAGCTCCGACAGTCGCACCACGCCCTCTTTCTGGCACCGGGCCTCTCTCACGCGCGCCAGCTCTCCGTGCCCCTGCCAAAAGACCCGCGCGTCGAGTCGGGGGTGGCGTTTCTGCGCGCGGCCCGGCTTGGGGTAGCACGCTCCGTGAGCGGCCACGTGGTAGTCATTGGCGGGGGCGATGTCGGCATTGATGCCGCCCGCTCCGGGTTGCGTCTGGGCGCCGATAAAGTCACCCTCTGCTGTGGCGAGGCCCGCACCGAGATGCCCGCCCATCCCGAGGAGATCGAGGCGGCCCGACATGAAGGTGTGGAGATCCTCGACCGGGTGGTGCCATCCCGCGTGGAGGCCACCCGGGACAGCGTGAATCTGACCCTCCTCCCCGTGCGCGCAATGCGCCGGGATTCAGATGGCACCCCGCGGTTCCATATCGGGGAAGGCCCGGAACGGGAGATCCGCGCGGCGCGCCTCCTCTATGCCGTCGGGCAGGAGGCCGACCTCTCCTTCCTCCCGGCGTCGCTAGTGCGCGATCGGCGGTTGCAGGTCGGTGACTGGGGCCAGACCAGCCTGCCCGGCGTCTTCGCGGGAGGCGACATCACGGGTGCGTATGGCGTCGCCGAGGCCGTTGGAAGCGCCAAGCGAGCGGTCATCGGAATCGACACCTGGCTGCGCCGGCTCCCTGTCGAAGGCCTGGAAGAGCAGATTGCCGTGGGCGATTCGCCCGTCGTCTCGATGCGCGCTTACCACGCCTACCGCCGCGGGGAGCGCGTCATCCCCTCGCGAGCGGAAGTGCGCATCGACGAGATCAACCTGGACTATTTCCCTCCGGCCGCGCGCGCCCGACCGCGCGAGGTGGACCCGGAGATCCGGGCGAGCGGCTTCCTGGAGGTGGCGCTGCCGCTCAACGCGGACGAGGCGCTCAAGGAGGCCGGGCGCTGCTTCAACTGCGGCACGTGCAACATGTGCGGAAACTGTTTCATCTTCTGCCCCGACTCGTCCGTCTTCCAAAGACCAGATTGGGGCTTCGCGATTGACCTTGATCACTGCAAAGGGTGTGGCATCTGCGTCGAGGAGTGCCCACGTCAGGCTATGTCGATGGTACCCGAATCGGAGAGCGCGAGTGAAGGCCGTGGGTGAGGGGCACGGGCAGACCGCCCGCATGATCAACGGCGCGCAGGCGATGGCCATTGGCTTCGAGCTGGCGGGGGTGCGCATCGCCTACACCTATCCCATCACGCCCCAGGCGGAGGTGATGGAGACCTTCAGCCGCAGCAACCGCATCGTCACGATCCAGGGAGACAGCGAGTACAGCGTGCTGGCAGGCGCGCAAGGCGTCGTGTGGGCCGGCGAACGGTGCGCCGTGGCCACGGCCTCCCAGGGGCTGGTTCTGATGTCCGAGGTCCTGTGGGAGGTGGCTGGCAACCGGTTGCCAATCGTGATGGGCGTCTTCAACCGGGCGCTGAAGGGCCCGGGGTGGTGCCTGGGCGCCCAGCAGAACGATACGCTCTTCATGCGCGACACGGGGTGGCTGCAGTTCTACTGCGAAACCGCCCAGGAGATGCTCGACCTGATCCTGATCGGATTCCGTGTTGCCGAGACGATCTGCCTTCCCGTCCTCGTGGCCGGCGACGGCTTCTACCTCTCGCACGAAACCGAGGAGGTCCTCATTCCCGATGAGAAGGCCGCCGCGGAATTTGTGGGCGAGCGGATGCGCTGTGAGGCCCCGATGCCCGACCCGCAGGCCGACTATGGCGGGCTGATGCCCCCTCCCAAGTACTTCCGCGCCTACCAGCGCATGCACCACGACGTGCGCCGCGCCGCCGCCGTCTTCGATTCGGCCGCGCAGGAGTTCGGCACGCGCTTCGGCCGCTACTATGGCCGCGTCTCCCCCCTCTACACGGAGGATGCCGAGACGGTGGTGGTCTCGGCGGGAACGATCTGCGGCACCATCCGCGAAGTCGTGGAGCAACGCCGCGAGCGAGGCGAGCGCGTCGGCATGGTCAAGCTGCATGCGTTTCGGCCCTTCCCCACCGAGGCTCTGCGGGTTGCCCTGGGCAATGCCCGCCGCGTCATCGTGATCGACCGCAACCTGGCGCCTGGCCTGGGCGGGATCTTCGCGTCCGAGATCCGGCTGGCGCTCCATGCCCGTGGCGTGCCCGCGACGGTCTACTCCTTCATCGCCGGCCTGGGCGGCTCCGACGTCCCCCCCGGGTTGCTCGAAAGCGCCCTGGATTACGCCAGCGAGCAGGCCGATCCCCCCGACACGCTCTTTCTCCTGGACACCGGGATCGAGGCCTAGGCCGCTCGGGGCCGGCCAGAAGAAGCTTCCGGGAACAGCGCGCGATCCGATCTTACTTTGCACGCGCAGAGAGCGAAACATTCGCCAACACATGTCCCTCTAAATCGCTTAGCAGGCGTGCTGGCAACACTCCCCTGCGGGGAGAAGCAGTTCCCGACGCCAGCGCCCCGGGGGAAGCGGCGGATGGAAAGACTGAGCCAGTTGTTGCAGGTGGATCCGCGGCAGGAGACGGCGTTCTCACCCGGGCACAATGCGTGCCCGGGGTGCGGCTCCACGACCGCATTACGGATGGTGTTGAACGCCGTGGGCGATCGCGCCATCTACTTCGTGCCCGCGAGCTGCGCCAGCCTCTACTTCACTCCTTCGGACACCACCACGACTCGCGTTCCAGTGGTCCACACTCTTTTCCCGGGCGCCTTCGCGGAGGCCGAGGGCATGGCGCGTGCCCTCCAGCTCCAGGGCCGCGATGAGAAAGTGGTCGTCTGGGCCGGAGACGGCTGTTGCTACGATATCGCCCTGGGCTCGCTCTCCGGCGCGGCGGCGCGCGGCGCCAATCTCCTGGTCATCTGCAATGATAACGAGGGCTATCAGAACACGGGGGGCCACCTCTCGTCCGCGACGCCCCCGGATGCGCAGACGCGCACGGGCCGGCGCGGCGATCAAGTGCCCGGGGTCACGCGGCGCAAGGATCTGGTGGAGATCATGGCGGCGCACCGCGTGCCCTATGTCGCGACGGCGTCCGCGGCCTATCCGGAAGACCTCCAATCGAAGGTGCTCAAAGCACGGCAGATGGAAGGCTTCCGCATGCTTCTGATCCTGACCCCGTGCGTCACCTGGGGGTTCGAGAGCAGGCATTCGGTGAAGCTTGCGCGCCTCGCCGTGGAGACCGGCTACTTCCCCCTCTACGAGGTCGAGGGCGGGCGCCACTACCGGATTACTCACGAGCCGGCCATGCTGCCCCTGGAGCGTTTCACGCGCCTCCAGCGACGCTTTAACGGGGGCGACCTCAACACGATCCATGAAGAGCTAGACGAGAAGTGGGCCGAACTCCGCTTCCGAAGCGAGCGCTCTCAGCGCGAGCGCGTGCAACGGCCCGCATGGGTGGCGGCCTGATGAAACCCGAGCGCCCCACCATCCGCTGCCGCGTCCTCTCCCTGGAACCGCCGCGGTGCGAGTTTGTCCCGGACCTTCCGGAATACACCGATTCGGTCGTGACGTTCGATTTCACGGAGGCCCTGCTAGCGGATCTCGGCCCAACGCTCCTGATGCTGTATGCCTCCTATGCCGGCCCGCCGGTCACGCGCGACGCCCTGGTCGAGCTCGCGCAGCCGTGCGTCTCCATCGAGGTGGAGCACGCGACTCAGGCGGAACTGATGGCACGAGCGCACGAAGAGTATCCTGCCGTGCTGGCGCGCGCTCGCGAGCGCATCGCCGCGCTCTAGCCCGCAGAAGGAAACCCTCTTGCTGTCGCGAATTGATCCCATGCCGTGGTTGTGCTGGCCCCACGCGATGGCTCGCGGCGCGTCATCCGGCAGGCGAGGCATCCTGGAAGAGATAGGGGATGGCAGTGAGGCAGGAGTCTCCTGAAGAGGCGGGGTTTGATGAGAAACGCCTGGAGCGCCTCGCGGTGCTTCTCGAGCAGGCGGTTGCTGCGGGCGAGATGCCAGGCGCCGTTGCCCTGGTCGCCAACCGGCAGAGCGTCGTCTTCCACCGGGCCTTCGGGCACGCGCAGGTGGTCCCACGCGCCGAGCCGATGCGCCCCGATACCCTCTTCGACCTGGCGTCGCTGACGAAAGTGGTGGCGACGGCCCCGGCGATCCTGCTGCTGGTCGAGGCCGGCGCGGTCCGCCTGCAGGACCGCGTCGTGGAGTTCATCCCCGAGTTCACGGGCGAGGACAAGGACGAGGTCGACCTGCGCCATCTCCTGACGCACTGCTCCGGGCTGCCCGCCTGGAAGCCCTTCTATGAGCAGGAAACCACCCCCGAGGAGCGGTTCGCCGCAATCTGCGCCACGCCGCTCGAACACCCGGTGGGCCGTTGCTTCCAGTATAGCGATATCGGCTTCATCCTCCTCGGCGAGGTGGTCCGGCGCGTCTCTGGCCTCCGGCTAGATGAGTTCACCCAACGCCACCTCTTCGCGCCGCTTGGCATGAGCGATACCTGCTTCTGCCCACCGGCCTCCTGGGCCGCGCGGTGCGCTGCGACGGAGCTCCGCGGCGGCGCTCCCCTCCGCGGCCAGGTCCATGATGAGAACGCGGCGGCGCTGGGCGGCGCCGCCGGGCATGCCGGGCTCTTCTCCACCGCCTCGGACCTAGCCCGTTACTGCCAGATGCTGCTCAACGACGGCGAGTTGGAGGGCACGCGCGTGCTCAGTCCACTGAGCGTGCGCGCGATGCTGGCGCCGCAGTCGACCTGCCTGGGAAGCGCGCGTGGATTCGGGTTCGACCTCCACTCGGCCTATGCATCGATCCGCGGCGACCTGCTGCCGACGGGATCCGCCGGGCACAGCGGCTTCACGGGCACGTCTCTCTGGATCGACCGCGATCTGGGGCTGGCCGTCCTCCTCCTGACAAACGTGGTGCATCCAACCCGGGAGCGCACCGCTCGCCGGCTACGCTCGCGCGTCAGCAACGTGGTGGCCGCCGCACTCCAACCGGCCGCGGCCATCGTGCCAGACCGCGTGCATGACCCGCTCCAGGTGCGCCTTGGGGTGGATCTGCTTCGCGAGGAGGGATGCCGGCCGCTGGCCGGAGAGGCCGTGGGCCTCATCACGAACCACACCGGCCGCTGCGCCGACGGCATGCCCACCTTGCGGATGCTCCTGGAGCATGGCGTCAGGATCCGGGCGCTCTTCAGCCCCGAGCATGGCATCGCTGGCCGCCTGGATGAGGAAGTCTCGTCCGGCCAGGATGAAGAGACGGGCCTGCCGATCTACAGCCTCTTTGGCGAGACGAGAAGCCCCCTGCCGGAGTGGCTGGAGGGTCTGGAGACCCTCGTCTTCGACATCCAGGATATTGGCGCGCGCTTCTACACCTACATCAGCACGATGGGCCTGTGCATGGAGGCCGCGGCGCGCCACGGGCTGCGCTTTGTCGTGCTCGACCGGCCCAACCCGATCACCGGCAGCCACGTCGAGGGCCCCCTCCTGGATCTCCGGCTGCGCAACTTCGCCGGCTACTATGCGATCCCGATCCGCCACGGCCTCACAGTGGGCGAGGTAGCCCGGCTGATCAACGTGGAGATCGGGTGTCACCTGGAGGTGGTGCCGGTTCAGGGGTGGCGCCGCTCGGTGTGGTGGGACCAAACCGGCCTGGAGTGGGTGAACCCCTCGCCGGCAATGCGCACGCTGAACGCCGCCACGCTCTATCCCGGGCTCTGCTGCCTGGAGAGCGCCAACCTCTCCATGGGCCGCGGCACCGACACGCCGTTCGAGGTGATTGGCGCTCCCTGGATTGAGCCGCGGCGCCTTGCCGCCGAGCTCACCGCGCGTAACCTCCCCGGAGTCGGCTTCGTGCCGGTCCACTTCACTCCCGAGCTGCG
>DUUU01000222.1 GCA_012841485.1 Armatimonadota bacterium | reverse complement strand
GCCATACGCCAGGTGCCCACCACTCAGTGGGAGCGAGGCCTCGCCCGGCGAGCCGCCGATTCCGGCGCCGCGCACGCCGTCGCGCTGCTGACGCCCCCGCGGCAAGCCGTCCCCACCAGGCCCCCGGCGCCCTCGGCCCGCCTCGCAAAGCCACCGCCGGCCGCTCCCGCACCCGTGCCTGCTTCCCCCCCATCCCCACCCATTGCCGTGCTGTCGCCCCGCCCTGGCGAAGCCGTGCGCGGGGAGTGCCTCATCACCGCGAGTGTCGCCGAGGATCTGGCGCCCGACTTCATCGTCTTCACCGTGGATGGCGCGCGAGTGGCGGCGGCAAACACGCGTCCCTTCACGCACCGGCTCGCCAAAGGAGCGCTCTCTCCCGGCACACACACCCTTGGGGTGGAGGCCTATCGCAAGAGCCACCTTCCCGTGGCGCGCGCCCGCATCCGCATCCGCGTTCCCAAGGAATGAGCCTCGCGCGAGGATGCGGCCGGCGCCGGCCGCATCCCGTTCGTCTGGCAAGCGGTCGTCCAAAACGATCTCTGCCTGCCTACCCCTGGCGTCTGGCTGCCACTCGCGTGGGGAGGAAGCGCCTGCCAGTCAGCGAACCACTCTGATAGGGCCACGTCCGGTGGATATCAGTGGCAAAAGGTGGCACGGACGGGCTTGCAGGCAGAGGACCTATGTGCTATAATACTCAAGCGCGCGACCAACAAGGGGGTAATGGGGTGCCAGGGGAGGTAGCGCGAAATCTTCAAGGGGTGCGCGAGCGCATCGCCCGGGCCGCGAGCCGAGTGGGCCGGTCGCCCGACGAGGTGACACTCGTGGTGGTGACCAAGACGTGGCCGGCAGAGATCGTCCGAGAGGCGATTGCCGCCGGCGCGGAACACATCGGCGAGAACTACGTGCAAGAGGCCCGGGAGAAGCGAGCGCAGATTCCCGACCCAGTGACCTGGCACCTGATCGGACACCTCCAGTCCAACAAGGCAGGCCAGGCCGCTGCTCTCTTCGACATCATTCACACCGTGGACAGCCTGCATCTCGCCGAGCGCCTCTCGCGCCATGCAGTGGCAGCGGGGCGCAATCTAGAAGTGCTCGTGGAGGTCAACATTTCCGGCGAAGCCAGCAAATTCGGTGTCGCGCCGGAAGAAGCAGGCGCGCTTGAGGATGCCCTGGGGGGCCTGCCAGGCATCCGCCCATCCGGGTTGATGGGCATGGCACCTTTCTCCCCGGACCCCGAAGAAGCCCGACCCTACTTCCGTCGTCTCAGGGCGCTGTGGGAGGCGCTGCCCCCCGCGCATCGCCGCCACCTGTCGATGGGCATGAGCGGCGATTTTGAAGTGGCGGTGGAAGAGGGCGCCACCATGGTCCGGGTGGGCAGTGCCATCTTTGGACCGCGGCGGGCAGGAGCCACGGGCGCGCACGGTCGCCAGCCATAGCCTGTTCCCACACGGAGGGAGTAGCCCACGATGACCAAACGCTTTACGCTTGAGGAAGAGGAGATTGAGGAGACCCAGTCGGGGCGTTGGACCCGGTTCAAGGAGTTCATCGGGCTGGGCAGCTATGAGGACGAGGAAGAGGAAGAGCTGGAGCCTACCCCCTCCAGGCGAAAGGGGCAGATCCTCCGCCTCCAGTCGGGGCGAACGCACCAGATCCATAAGATCAGCATCCGGTCGCTCGAGGATGCGCGCTATGCCGCCGATATGCTCAAGGAGCGCCGGCCGGTGATCCTCAACCTCGAACAGTCGGATGAGGAAACGGCGCGGCGTGCCATTGACTTCGTCAGCGGCGCCACCTACGCCCTGGACGGATACTTCGAGCGCGTCGGCGAGCGCGTCTTCCTCTTCACGCCCAGCAACGTGCTCATCGCCACCGAGGAGAACTCGGAGTTCAGCACCTCGCAGGGCCTCTACATGAATGCGCAGTGAGATGAGCAACACACGGCTTGCCTGCATCGGCTCCGGGTTTATGGGCGAGGCGCTGATCCGCGGCATCCTGGCCGCGGGCGTCTATGCCCCTGATGAGGTCTGCGTCAGCGACATCAGCACCGCGCGCCTGGCCGTCCTTGCCAGCCTGGGAGTGCGCACCACTCAGGAGAACGCTGAGGCGGTGGCGGGCGCGGAGACCGTTCTCCTGGCAGTCAAGCCCCAGGTGATCGGTCAGGTGCTCGAAGGCCTACGCCCTCATCTTTCTCCCGATACGCTGGTTCTCTCTATCGCCGCGGGCGTTTCACTCGCCACCTTGGAGGGTAAGCTAGCCCCAGGTACTCCCGTGGTGCGTGCGATGCCCAGTTTGCTGGCAACCGCTCGCGCGGCGGCGACGGCGCTCGCTCCCGGTTCGGCCGCCGGCGCGGATCACCTGGAGCGCGCGGAGAGGATTTTCGGCGCCGTGGGCACGGCCGTGCGCGTCGAGGAGAGGCTGCTCAACGCGGTCACCGGGGTCAGCGGAAGCGGTCCGGCTTACCTCTGTCTGGTGATTGAGGCGCTCGCCGACGCGGGCGTTCAGGCAGGGCTGACGCGAGAGATCGCGCAGCAGTTGGCCGCCCAGACCGTGATGGGGACGGGGAAGCTGATTCTCGAATCGGGGCAGCACCCCGCCGAGGTGAAGGACCGGGTATCGTCCCCGGGCGGCACCACCATCGCCGCGGTTCGGGCGCTGGAGCGCGCCGGGCTGCGCGCCGCGCTGATGGACGCGGTGGATGCCGCGGTCACGCGGGCCGCCGAGCTGGAACGTGCCGCGGCGAAGTAGCGTCCTCCATCTCATGCAGTTGTTGCTTGCGACTTGGAGGAGGTCAAGCGCGATATGGCTTTAGCCCAGATGGTGAAGCTCTTTTTCGACGCGCTGTGGCTGCTCATCATCATCTATGTGCTGGGATCGTGGATTCCCAGCCTGCAGCGTCAACCGTGGTTCCGCACCCTCCGTGGGGTCGTGGAGCAGTTGCTCGTGCCGTTCCGCCGGATCATCCCGCCGGAGAACCTGGGCGGGCTCGACCTGTCCCCGGTCTTCCTGATGCTCGCGCTCAGCCTCGTGCAGCAGCTGCTGCTGCGCGCGCTGATCGGCTGATGTTCAGGCATCGCGCGGGAGAAGCACCGGCACTACCAGGATGCGGCCGGTCGTATCCAGCCGCGGTGGAAAGGATCAACCTGAAGGGAACTAGATGCGCCTTGCCCCGCTAGATATCTACAACAAAGAGTTTTCCCGCGCTTTCAGTGGCTACCATCGGGGCGAGGTTGATTCGTTCCTGGAGGAAGTGGCCCGCGACTACGAAGCCCTCACTCGCGAGAATGTGGAGCTGCGCCAGCAAGTCGAGGAGATGGGCAAGCGCCTGGCAGACTATGCCCGCCTGGAGGAGAGCATCCGCAAGGCGATGGTCCTCGCCCAAAGCACCGCGGACGAAGCCCGCGCCAACGCGCGCCGCGAGAGTGAGTTGATCATTCAGGAAGCGCGGCAGGAAGCGGTGCGGATTCAGGAACAGGCGCACGCGCTCGTCCGCCAGGAAGAGGAGCGGGGCGCGAAACTGCGCGAACAGCGCGAGCGCTTCGTCCTCGAGTTCACCGCGCTGCTCCGGTCACACCTCGCCGCGTTGGAGAACGGCACGCGCGAAGATGGTGAATCCCCTTAGGACCGGCCTCTTCGGGCTCCTGTTCGCGGCGTCGCTCCTCCTACTCGCCGTGAACGCGCGCGAGCAGCACCGCCAGGCCGCGGTGGCCGGCGATCCTCTTGAAGTAGCCAACGCCGACCTCGTCGCGCGCGTCGCCATCACCAACCTGCCTGATCCCACGCTCCCCGCCCGCGGTCCTCTGGCCCGCCGCGCACTGCGCACCGCGCTCCAACGCTATCGCGTGCTCCTCCGGGCGCACCCACGCTCCCCAACCATCCAGCAGCGCATCGGCATTCTCCTGGGTGTGGCGGAGGGTCCGGCGGCCGCCTGGGAATGGTTCCGGACGCGCTCGACGGAGCCAGGCCTCGCGCTATGGCAAGCCGCGTATGCTCCCGGCACGCTCTCGCCGGCGGCGCGCGACGCGGCACTCTCTCACGTTGAAACCCTCGGTTTGGCGTGGTATGGCGAGTTGGTGCGCATGCAGATCTACGCCAAGGCGGGGGCCACGATGCAAGCCCAGGAGGCGCTGGCGCGCCTGCAGCGGCGCCTGCGCCCTGCGGTGATGGGCGCCATCCTCTTCTCCTTCCTGGCGTCTATCGCGGTACCGTTTGGAGCCGGAGTGTGGGTAGCGGCGTTCATCCTCCGCCGGCACGAGCTCCTCCGCCCCGCGGATAGGCCCCGGCCCTTCACGGCGGTGAGGCCGCGCGCTCTCATCGAAGCCTTTATCGCGTGGTTCTTCGTGATTATCGCGGGTGGTTGGGGCCTCCGGCTGCTACTGGCCGCTCTGGATCTGCCGCGCGCGTGGCCGCTGGCGGTGCCTATCGGCCTCCTTCTGCTCACTCAGCTCGCCGCCGCCACCGCGGGCGGTGC
>DUUU01000221.1 GCA_012841485.1 Armatimonadota bacterium | reverse complement strand
TTCTCCAGGGGAAGGCCCGCCCAAAGTATCGCGTCGTCCAGCTCGTCGTAGAGGGCAAGCCCTGCGGCCTGCATCCCGCAGATATTCACCCAGAGGTGGTTCTGCAGATAGGCGCGCCGCCACCCGACCCTGCCCGTCGCGGCGGCCTCGAACATCTTGCCGGCCCGGCGAGCCAGTGTCTCCCGGATGGCGCGGCGCGCCTCCTCGCCCAAATCAGGGTAACACCAATCATAAACGAGGGCCAGCCCCAGGAGCTGGTGGCCGGTGGCCAGGTCCATGCCATCCAGGCGGCCCAGACCCCAGGTTGGATAGGAGCACGACGCCAGCGCCCACGCGCGCGCCGCGTCGAGGTACTTCACCTCTTTGGTGAGGAGGTAGGCAATCGCCAGGGTGGGCATCGTGTTGCCCACTTCGCGCTGCCACAGCTGCTCATCGCCGCTGTAACTATCGTGCTCCCGATAGGGTGGCGGTCCTGATCGAACCGCCCGGTCGGCGAGCGCCCGGACCTCCTGCCAGACATCCGCGTGGGTATGGCCAATCGCCTGGCGCAACTGCTCCACGCGCGCGGTATCGAGAAAGAGGCGCGGGTGGACGCCGCGGCGCGCGTGCAGCGGCGCGGGCAGCGGCTTGAGCCGATACCGCTCAAACACCTGTAGCGTGGAGATCGGCTCGATGCGCACCTCATCTAGATAGGCATCGATCTCCATCGCGCCCTCCGTGCCCTTCTCCACGGCCACCCAGCACTTCGCGGTACCCGCCGGCGCCTCGAACTCTCCCTCCACGCGCTGCCATTGACCCATCCGCGCCGTCTGGTCGCTCTCCGTGGTTGCGCGCCCCAGTGAGCGCCCGTCCTCCGCGACGAACTCGCACTTCAGGAAAGGCGCAGGCGTGTAGGGCCTCTGCCGATCCACCCTCACCCAGGCCGAGAGCTTATAATACCGGCCGGCCGACATCGGGCGGGTCTCGGAGAGGGCATAGTTCCAACCCTCCGCGATGCGACCGTGGATGCGGAGGCTCCCCTTCCCCTCGGGGGTCGCCGAGACGCCCGGCGCGTGCTCGAGGGTGATGCCTGCGGCACGCGGGCGCCAGGAGATCTGCGGGTCTTCAAAGCTCCAAACGAGCGGCTGCTCTGGCGCTCCGGCGGCAGCCACCAATGCCAGCAAAAGCCATGGACTCATGGGATCCCTCCCATCACGGGCCGCCGGGCATTCTCATGCCCGAGGCAGGAAGCGCGTCTGGCCCATCGCCGCGCCATCTTCCCGCAAACCATCGCGGCACGGATTGGCGTAGCGAGTGAACCACTCCTCCATCAGGCCTTTCAACTCCCGGATTCGCGCTGCCATCGCCGGATCCTCCGCCCGGTTCACGCGCTCGTCGGGGTCGTTCACCAGGTCGTAGAGCTCGTGGGGGCCATAGGCGTGGCGGTAGACGTACTTCCACTCGCGGGTTCGCACCATGCGCACCGGGCCATACTCGTCGTAGATGACGACACTCTCGCGCTCGGGCATCTCCTCGCCGCGCAGGAGGGGGGCAAAGGAACGCCCTGGCAGATTGCCGTCGCCCGGCACCGGAAGCCCCAAGTAGTCGAGCAGCGTGGGCATGAAGTCGTAGGCGCTGACCAATCCCCGCTCCACTCGCCCTGCCGGAATCACGCCGGGGTGGCTGAGGATCGCCGGCACGCGAATGGAGTTCTCGTACATGTTGCGCGGAACCGTGCCGTTCCCCTTACCCCAAAAGCCGTGGTGCCCGGCGGAGAAGCCGTTATCGCTCATGAAGACGACCAGCGTGCGCTCTCGCAGGCCCAGCCCTTCTAGTCGATCAAGCAGCCGGCCAATCCCCATGTCCATCGCCGTGACCGCCGCGAAGTAGCCCTGGAGCATCGCGCGGTTGCCCAGGCATTCGTCCGTCAGGCTAATTGCCCAAGGGTGCCGCTCCTCTTGCGGGCACGAGTTGAACGGACAATCGGCATACGAGTCGACGATCTCCTGTGGGTGGCCGGTCCAGGGGCTATGCGGCGCGGTATAATGAACACTGAGGTAGAAGGGGGCGCCCGCGTCGGCGTAACGTTCGAGAAGCGCCAGCGCCTCGTCCGTGATCACGTCGGTGACGTAGCCGGGCGCCTGGATCAACTGCCCGTTGCGCACCATGGGGGCGTTGTGGTAGTCGCCGCCACCGAACTGATGGGCAAACCAGTCGGTAAAGCCATGCTGGGGGATCTGGCTATCGCCGAGGTGCCATTTGCCGCTGAGGCCGCAGCTCCATCCGGCGCGCGCAAGGATATCGGTGTAAGTCAGCTCGCCTTCCAGGTAGCGGATCGCGTCCGGGCCAACGTTGCCGGCGCGGATCCAGTCATGCACGCCGTGTTGCGAGGGGATGCGCCCCGTCAGCAGCGTCGCCCTGGCGGGCGAGCAGACCGGCGTGGCGCAGAAGAAGTTCTCGAAGCGGATGCCGCTTGCGGCAAGCCGGTCGATATTCGGTGTGCGGATCTCCGAATTGCCGTAGCATCCGGCAGCCCAAACGCCCTGGTCGTCGCTCAAGATGAAAAGCACATTCGTGGGTTCAGGCATCTCCTCGCCCTCCTCAACGCCGCGCGCCTGGGGCGGGCGTGGCCGGCCGGTGCAGGCCCCTCGCCGCCCGGAGGCCAGCCAGCAATTCGGATGCGCCGGCGCATCCTCGCTGCTCCCCCGTCATAGTCGGCAGTTCCGTCTCCCCGGCAGCGATTCCTCCCCGTTCCGGCGGTGCCCGCATCGCACCGATAGGCCCGGCTAGCACCCCGATGAATAGCTCGCGCCGGTTTCGGGTATATATTACTGATACCCCCGCCCTGCGGACGCTAGGCCAGCGCGTGGGGCCGGCATGCGGGCGGAAGAGCAGCTACCATGGGAGGGAGCGATATGGCGGACTACCTCATGCGGGATCAAGTACCCTTGAGCGAGGAACAGTGGGATCAGATCGATGTTACAGTGATGGACGTGGCACGGCGCAATCTGGTGGGGCGCCGCGTGATCCCGCTCTTTGGACCGTTCGGCCTGGGCGTGCAGACCATTCACGTCGATCAGCTCACCGGGGGAGAGCAGGGAGCGATCAGTCTGATGGGCGAAGACGAGGCGGGAACGGTGATGGCCAGCAAACGCGATCACGTCCCCTTGCCGATGATCTATAAGGACTTCCAGATTCACTGGCGAGACCTGGAGACGGCCTCTCAGCTTCACCTGCCGTTGGATGTGAGCCCTGCCGCGGCGTCCGCCGCTTTCTGCGCCCGAACCGAGGATAACCTGATCTTCAACGGGCACAAAGCCAATGGGCACGAGTACGCCGGCCTGACGAACGCGCCGGGGCGCAACGCCATCGCCATGCGCGACTGGGCAGAGACAGGGAATGCCTTCCGAGACGTCGTGGAGGCCACGCAGATGCTGGTGTCCAACGAGTTCTATGGCCCCTTCGCGCTGGTGGTGAGCCCGGCGCTCTATGCGGGCCTGAACCGCATCCACGACGGCACCGGCGTTCTGGAGCTGGAGCAGGTGCGCAAGATCGCCACCGCCGGCGTCTACCAGACGCCCGTGCTGGAAAACAACGTGGCGGTCGCCCTCTCGGTGGGATCCGAGAATATGGATCTCGCGGTCGCGCAGGATCTAGTCACGGCGTTCATGGAGACCAGCGCCATGAACCACCGCTTCCGAGTCTTCGAGGTGCTGGCGCTGCGCATCAAGCGGCCGGGAGCGATCTGCACCATCGAGCGCGCGGAATAGGCAGGCCGCTGAGGGCACGTTCCCTCCTCGGGCGCGCACGGTTCGACCGGGCGGTCGTGCGAGGCCTCGCACGACCGCCCTCCTGCCCAAGTGGCCGGTGGCTCAATCCGGGCAAGCGGTCTCGCCCCCGCGGAGACGGGTCGTGGCCCGCTGCTGCAGCGCGGCCTCTTTCAGGTAACGCCGCACCCCGCCGCTGAGCAGCATGCGCAGGTATGAGACCGTGCCGTTCATCGCGCATTCGGTGCATGAGAACCAATCGACCGGTGACGTTTGGAAACGTGCGGGGCGCCCCTTCGGACCGCGCCGGCCGATCTCACCGGTGTCTTCCTTGACAATCCACGGCTCGTCGGCCGCATGGATGATCACCCGGCCCTGATGGCACCACGGACACGGCGTCTCTGTGATCTGCATCACCCGCTCCTCTCCACGAGGCCCCCACAGATAGGACGCAGCGCGGCAGCCCCTCCTTACCCAAGGCAGCCGCCCGCGCCCCAGACAAACTCCCGCGCGTGCGCGAGTTTGGGATAGGAAGATCGGGCTCGCCACCCGCATCCTCCATGCCACTCCGGTCCTTCCCCACGCTCCCGGCGCTATCGGTCCGGTCTACCCGCCGATAGAGGGGCATCGGCGCCCTCTGCATACTCGGATACGCCACAGCGTGACACCCGCCTGGCAACGACCCGAGACAGTGCGCGCCGGCATTGTGCCGAATTGCCTATCCCTCCGCTTGCCATTTCCCCTTGGCGCCGCTACAATGGCGATATCGCTACTATACCCGCCCATGGGTGCAGAACAACCTTGTGAAGTGGAGAACTGCGGATGGAACGGCTTCGGTTCGGGATCATCGGAGTGGGCGCTCGCGGCATCTGCAACGCGCGCGCCGTCGCCGCGCGGCCGGATGTGGAGCTGGTTGGTGTGTGCGACATTCGGCCCGAGCGCCTGGAGGAGTGCGCCCGGCAGGGGATCACCGCCCCTGGGTTCACCCACTACCCCGACCTCCTCGCGGAGGGCCTGGATGCGGTCTGCATCAACACGGATAACAACGTCCACGCGGAGATCACCCTCGCTGCCGTCCGCCAGGGCTGCCACGTCTACTGCGAGAAGCCGATCGCTCTCTCGATGGCGGACGCCGAGGAGATGGCGCGGGCGTGTCGGGAGGCCGGCGTGGCCACCGTGGTCAATCTGAGCATGCGTCTCATGCCCCAGCACCGCAAGCTCCGCGAGATGGTGCGTCAGGGCGTTTTCGGGAAGCTCCTCGCCGTCGGTGCCACCCACCCGAAGCTCTCCGGGTTGCTCTGCCAGGGCCTGGGACACAAGGCCACGCGCGACCCGGCCACCTGGGGCTCGCTCATCCTTCACGACGGCGTCCACATCTGCGAGTGGCTTCGCTTCATGGGCGGCGAGGTGAAGAGCGTCTATGCCCGAACGGTGACGACGGGGGAGGATCCCTGGAACGAGGAGCTGATCTCCACCGTGACGACGCATGAGGGTGGCGTGATGGGAAGCCTTAGCTACTTCACGATGCCCTTCCTCCCGCAACGCCAGTATGTGGTCGGCACCGAAGCGAGCGGGTGGCCCACCCAGGATGAGAACGGACCCTGCATCGTGATCGCCCGGGGCAAAGAGGAGGAGCGCGTCCCCGTCGAGAAACCGGCGCTCACAGGCGATGCCGCCGCGGTGGATGAGTTCGTGCGCGCCATACGCGAGGGCCACCGTCCCTACGCCACCATGGAAGACGGGCTTACCGGCCAGCGGATCGTCGATGCCATCCGCCGGTCCGCGCGCGAGGAGGCGGTCATCACGCTGTAGCTTCACGCCGCCGGTGGACAGCGCGCAAGGAGAAGAAGATGCGTTACCGGACACTCGGCCGGACCGGCCTGCAGGTTTCCGAGTTGGGTTACGGGGCGGCCCGGGGCGCCCGTCAAGAGCGGGCGCAGTTCATCGCCACGGTCCGCGCTGCGATCGACTCCGGCATCAACTTCATCGATACCGCGACGGGCTATGATGGCGGCGAGAGCGAGCGCGTTCTGGGCGAGGCGCTACAAGGCCATGACGACGTGCTGGTAGAGACCAAGTACTGCCCCTACGAGACGTATGCCGTTGGCGCCGCGTACATCGGCACCCCTCAGGCGCTGATCGCCTCCGCGGAGGAGAGCTTGCGCCGCCTGCGCCGCGACCGGCTCGATCTCCTGCTAGGGCACGGCATCCGCACCATCGAGAGCTTTGACCGCTTCATGAGCGACGGCTGCTATGACGCGATGGTGAAACTGCGGGATCAGGGCAAGGTGCGCTTTGTCGGGATCAGCGAGCTCTCCGAAGGGGACGGCACCCATCAAATCCTGCAACGCGCCGTGCCCACGGGTGCTTTCGACGTGGTGATGCTTACCTTGAACTTCCTGTTACAGACGGCCGCGGATTCCGTGCTCCCCCTCTGCGCTCAACACGGCGTGGGCACGGTGGTGATGATGCCGCTCAACCAGGCCTCGAAGGTCTCTGGTCTGGTGAGCGTGCCCGCGGCGCTGGAGTGCGTGCGTCGGCATGTCGAGAAGGGCACTCTCCCGGACGACCCGATCTATCGGGACCCGGGCCTCTTCGATTTCCTGAAGTCCTACCCTATTCCGGAGGCGGCGCTGCGCTTCGTGCTGGCCCATGACGTGAGCGTCTGCTGTGCCGGCACCCGCAGTCCGGAGCGACTGCGTGAGAATCTGCGCGCCGTGGATCCCCCCTATCTGGATCCGGGCCGGCTCCATCGCCTGCGCCAGCTCTTCGGGGGCATCCAGCGCCAGGTGCTGTAGGCATTGCCAGCGGGGGTGGCATCGTGCATGCACCTCGGCACGACATGGATGAGCCGTTGCCGCCCTGGGCCGTGGGCCGCGCCGGCCCGGATTGCCTGCCCAAGCAGGCTTTCGACATTGACGAGCTCTTTCGGCGATTGCGGGTCCACTGCGCCCGCTTGCCCCGCGCGGCGCTCTTCGAGCTGCGCGACCGGGGATACGCGCGCCCCTTCGAGCTGCTTGTGGCCGCCGTGGTTAGCGTGCGCACGCGCGACGAAGTGACCATTCGCGTGGCCCCGGCGCTCCTCGACCGGGCGCGCACGCCCGAGGAGATGCTGGCCCTCCCCGAAGAGGAGCTCTCCGCGCTCCTCTCGCCCGCCACTTTCGCGGAGACGAAGGCACGCCACATCCGTCAGATCAGCGCGATCCTGCTGGAGAGACATGGTGGCTGTGTTCCGAGCGACGCCAGGGCACTGCGCGCCCTCCCGGGGGTCGGCCCCAAGGTGGCGAACATCGTCCTGGCCACCGCCTTCCACCAGCCGGCCATCGCCGTCGATATCCATGTACACCGGATCACGCGGCGCTGGGGGTATACGGATGCCCGCACCCCGGAGAAGACCGAGGAGCAGCTACGCGCGAGGCTGCCGCGGCAGTATTGGGTGGAGATCAACGAGCGCCTGGTGCCTTTCGGGAAGTTCGTGTGTACCGGCCAGCGGCCGCGCTGCAACGACTGCCCCCTGTTGACGCTCTGCCGCCAGGTGGGAGTGAGCGATCACCGATAGGCCCCCCGAATGCGCACGCGGATGCCGCCCGCGTTCTGCTCAGTGGATCGAGAACGGCGCGTTGGTCCCACCCCGCTTGCACGCATACATCTGCGCGTCCGCGCGCTCCAGGATGCCCTCATACCCGGCGGAACTGTCTGCCAGGCCGATGCTGAGGCTGAGGCGGTAGTACGGGATATCCGGAAACACCACGGCACTCGCGGCGCGCCGGATTCGCTCCGCGACCACCTGAGCGCCCTGCAGCTCCGTGTTTGGCATCAGGATGACAAACTCATCGCCGCCGTAGCGCGCGGCAACATCCATCGCGCGGCCCTTGAGGAGAATCCTGGCAATCGCTTCCAGCGCCCGATCCCCGACGGCATGCCCGAAACGATCGTTGACCTCCTTGAAGCAGTCCACGTCGATCATCGCGACGGTCAGGGGCGCCCGATAGAGGAGGGCACGCGCCACCTCCTGGCGGTAGACCTCCTCGAATCGGCGGCGATTGTATAGCCCCGTGAGTGGGTCGCGCGCGGCGAGTTCGATCACCTGTGCATGCAGCTTCGCGTTCTGCACCGCCATGCCGATCACGTCGCCGATGGCCACCAGGATCTGCACCTCTCGCTGGGAGAAATCACGATGGCCGCGCGCAAAGAGATACATCGTCCCCACCACGCGGCCCTCGGAGCGCATCGGCACGCTCACCGATGCCCGGATCCACTCGCGATGCGTCTCGCCCTCCTGATCCGGGGTAAGCAAGGGGGAGTCTGGCAAAATCACCGATCCGGGAACGTTCTCGCCCATCTTCATCCGGGCGAGGCCCTCCAGGAAGTGATCCGTCAGACCACGGTGCGCCGCCAGCGATCCGATCTCTCCCTGCGAGGCCAGGAAGACCGCACCCGCGTCGAGCCCCATCACCTCGAGCGTCTTGTCCAGACAATCACGGAGCACGGCAGTGAGCTCGAGTGACCGGCTCGCAGTCACCGCGACCGCGTTCAGCGCCGCGAGTTCCTCGTTGTGCCGTTTGATCTCCCGCTGGTGACGCCGGCTCACTTCCATGGCCACGTGACCAATGCCAACGGCAACCACGGCAGCGACAAAGGCAAGTACAAGGTAACTGAACACGCCCAGTTCGCTAGCGAGGACGACGTGCCCTAACGCCCCGGCGACGCCTACCAGAGTGACAACTGCCGCAACCCCCAACCACTCCACCGCGTTGACGCTCATACCCGTTTCCAGGTGGCGGGCGTCGCCGGCCCGACGGACCGCACGCCGTGGGCGACCATCCCGCGCCAGATGCTCCGCGCGCGCCGGGTGGTACACCCAAAAGCATCAGTTCGCTGGCTCCCAACGGACTCCTCCCCACGATGCACGTTGGCGCGCCCTATGGAAGAGGGCCCATGCGCATCCTGGGGCATCCCCTGCTGCAGGCCGGCGGTCTATCGCACAGCGTGCTCAGCCTTCCCGGAACGGGGAATCGCGGCCTCCGGCCCTTCCCCGGAGGGCGGTCACAGCGTGGGCTCGCAAGGCCCCGGGGCAAGGGTAGCGGGTTCCTGGGCAGCCTGCCACACCCGTGCGGCGGCTGCGAGCGTGTGTAACGACGTCGCCGCGCGCCTCGCCAGACCCTGGCCAGCCTCCCGCAGACGCGCGCTCGTCTCTCTCCCCCGCCGAGAGGCGAAAAAGAGCCCCGCCATCACACCTGCCGCGACACCGAGAGCTACCTCCAGATCACGCCGCATAGATCCTCCATCGTGGAAGCCGCGTCAACAGGCAGAGACGAAAAACGGAGCGCGTTGTTGCGCCCAATTCGCCGCCGTTTCGGCTAACCATCCCAGATGGAGGCCTACCCCTCGGAGGCACGGGGAAAACGGCCCGTCGGAGAGTCAAGAAGCCCCCGGGCAACGCCCGGGGGCTTCTTGGGAAGTGGCGCTTCCGCCCTGAAGCGGAAGCCCGTATCTAGCGAGCGCTATCCGCCCACGCCACCGCCCTGGACATGGCCCTGGAGGTGCGATGGGATCTCGGGCGCCTGAGGCACCGCGACATCCTCGACCTGCCAGGTCGTCCGGGTTCCCTGAATGGTGCCGAGGGTTCCGAAGCTCACGCTCACGGTAGCCGCCACCTGGTCGGCCGAGCGGCCCGTTTCGGTTCCAGGCGGCACCTGGACGACGAAGGGACCGTTGGGCACTTCACCGGTGAGCGCCGCGTAGGCACCAAGGAGAAGCGCCTCCATCGGCTCGCTCACGGTCGGGAAGTCCAGCGACTGGCTGATGCGACCGACCGAGACGTAGCCGTTGAAACCGGCGATCGGCGGGAACAGAACGTTCTCGCCCGTCTGCGCCGGCGCCGGCAGCGTCCAGGTGGCCGGGATGACCAGGGCATACGTGCCCGTCGACTCACCGATGGCGAAGGTGACCTGAGTGGAGGTCACGTTGACGATCGCGCCCGGGATGAGCTCCCACGCGCCACGCGCCTCGTTGAAGAAGACCACGGCCAGCGCGTCCACAGGGATCTGGCGCGAGCTGAGGCCAGTGACGATCAGACCCGCAGGAACCGGAACCGTGACGGTCGGCTTGGGGCCGGTGAAGCTCACCGGAGCGTTCAGGGCGCGAATGTCAATTCCCGCGACCGGAAGCGTCGCCGGAACGACGCCCGAACCGAGGGCGGCATTGGCTGCCGGAGCGGCCGGGCTGCCCACCGTCGGAACCTGGCTCGGCGCAGGCGCGGCCACGGAGGCCAGCGAGGTCCCCGTCACACCCGTGACGGCCAGCTGCACCGGCTGTCCACCAGCGATGGCGCCGGCCGGGATGTTGACCGTAGCGGTTCCCGTCGTGCCACCCGTCGCGGCATCGACCACCGGCACGGTGAGGTTCTGGATTCCGCCCGACCCAACGCTCGCCGTCTGGCCAGGGGGCACGAGGCGAGCGACGAGGCTGCTCACCACATCCTGGGTGATTACGATGTCGCGCGTCTCAACACCCTCGACAAACGGGCGGCCAAGAATGGTCGTCGTCTGCGGCGCGGGCGCCACGACGAAGGAGGGGAGGAAGCCCGGAGCGGTTGCCTGAAGATTCAGGACCACCACCTCGGACGCCGTCTGGGCGACCTTGACGCCCGGGATGAAGAAGCGGCCATCCGGGCCGGTCACGAACGGGCCGGGGTTCCCAAAGAAGTTGCGGGTGCCAAGCGGCCCACCGGCCACCGGGGCCTCCAGCGCGGGCACCACCGAGACAACGGCACCGGCGACCGGATTGTTGTTCTGATCCAGCACCACACCGGTGACAACTGCGAATCGAGCACGCTCATCATCGTCAGGCGCCGCACAGCCACCAGCCAGCAACGCGGCCAGGGCAAGGACACCCAACGTCAGGAGCACTGCCGTTCTGGGTCGAAAACGTGCGAAGTCCATGCTTTCGCTCATCTCCTTTCGATAGCCTGCTGCGCACACGATCTCCTGCCGTCCACTCCGGCCGCCTGAGTCCGACCGGTGACTCACTTCCCTGGCGGGAAGCGCTGCCGGCGGAAGTCTACTCTCTCGATTCCGTTACCTCCGCAGGCACCCATTTTCTAGCGGCCTCGCGCAACTCGTGTGCGTAAGTGCGCAGATAGGCCCTGTTCCAGCGGCGGATTGCCGTCTGGTAACCATCCATGAAAGGAACATAGAGCCCGCCATCCAACGGACGCGGGTTCTCGTCGTAATACATAAACCGGAACGCGTTCCGGAAGCGAAGCCGTACTGGAGCAGGACGCGCCTGACGCTCCCATCCCAAGGGCACGGTAAAGCCGGCGGCAAGAACTTCGCTCAGCGACGTCTTTGTGTAACTAAACTCGATGTTGCTCTCCCGAAAGCCACTGATCAGGGTGAGCGAGTAGCCCGTGTCGCCCGCCAGGAACTTCCCCCAAGCGAGTGTTGCCGTGGCATCGTAGCGCGTCGGCCGCCACGTCCAAAACGCCTGATAGCTACCGCTGCGGTCCCAGCCCGGGTAGGCTGCCTGCGCGATGGATGCCCCGAGCAGGTGGCGCCCATCTTTACTGGGGTACACCAGCCCGGCCGCGAACCCATCCAAGCCTTCGGAGAGCCGCCCGGCCTGCGCCTGGAAAAAGCCCTCGGTGCCCACGCGCGCATTCACGCTCCCGGTCGCACGGCCAACCACCGGCTTGCTGCTGCTCAGCGGGTAGACGTAGGTCGCATCGAATGAGAGCCCGCGCCACAAGTTCGAGTAAACCCCAGGGCTCAGGCGCACCTCGCCGCCCCGGAAGACCCCCGGAGGCGCCGGCGTCACGAGGTTGATCCGCACGCCCGGCGCGAAGGTGAGATCCACCTTCCCGAAGGAGCTGTTGTGCGGCCCTGGCTCGTATGGCCCGGCCTCGCTCGATATGACCATGCGCGAGAAGATCTCCTCCTCGCTTAGCTCGCCGCGGAGGAAGGCCCGGTAATCAGGGGCATCGACCTCGATGCGCCCCATCGGCAACCCCGTGTGCATTGGCACCAGGATCACCCGACCCTCCTGGTGGGCAGTCGCAAGGCCAAGGGCAACCCCCAGGCCAACCACTTCCCACCGGTAGCGGCGGTTCTCGAACGTGATCACCACACCCTGGCCGTCCGAGATCTCCTCGACGCTCAGATTCTCAAAGCCTTCCGCTTCCAGATCGGCCAGCAACTCGGCCGGCGACTGTTCAGCGCGCGCGACACCTGGCAGAACGATGGCCAGAGCGCACGCTAACGCGGTTGTCCAGGTCCACCTTCGGCGTTTCGGGGGCTTGTGATGAATGCGGCGGTCGCCCATTGCGGGTTCCGAACTCCGCCGGGCTCGAGAGCCCAGCGCACTATGAAGACGCGACGTCATGAACATCTTGATGGCTTGAGGCCTCTCCCTGCCTACAAGCCACCCGCACCCCTCACACGCCTGCGGTAGTATAGCATACCCCTCAAACAGGTGTCAAGGGTACGAGCGGCTGCTCTCACTGGATTTCTGTTCTAGCTAGACGGGTTTTCCGTTGCCATCCGACAGCCGAGCTATCCGTTGTGGACTCTGATCTCGGGGCCGGGCCGGCAATCCGGAGCATCTCCCTGCCGGCAACGCCAATCCTGGTCCTGAATGGAGCAGTGATGAGCACGGCACCCGGCCGCCCTCGCGAGTGAGAGCCGCCCACCTGGTTGGCGCGAGTATAGCACAGAGGCTGTTGCCCTGTCAAGGAAAGGAGAGCGCCTCTGCCGGGAGGTCACGCCACGGTAACGGACGTGGGCGGTTCAGGGGCATCTCATCCGGCCAGCATCAGCCACGCGCGGCCGGGCCTGCAAAGAGGCCTCTCCCAGGGCGTAACTGGCGTTTAGCCCCACTTGGGAGGGGGAAGAATGGCACAGCAGATGCTCCACGGGTGCCCGTATTGGGAGGGTCCGGGAAGACTGAGGGAGGGACGTATGCTGTCTGATCACAGCAACCAGGTGAATGAGACTCTACTCTCTATCGCGGCGACCATGCGCGGCCTGGTAGATGCGTCGATCCGGGATGGGATGCTCCGCGCCGTGCCGGATCCGGTAGAGGCGAGGCAGCTTGCCGACGTACACGCCCGCCTGCTCCACCGCATCCGCGCGATGGAGGTCGCGCTCCGCGAGTTCGACGCCGACCTGCGGCGCGCCGACGAGCTGTTTGAACGCGCCGAGCGCCGCATGAATGGCCCCACCTTCTTGGTAGAGGTGGTAGAGGAGGCCGACCTGATTCCCCAATAGACCGACGTTTTCGCCAGGAAGGGCTGCCGACCGGCAGGCACACCACCAGCCCCGGGCCCTGTCCGCACCCCAAGGCGCGGCCAGACATGCCGGAGCGCGGGCAACCCGGGATGGCACCGCCGGCCGCCCGGGCGCGCCTCTCTGGGGTCTCCCGCCGCGGTGTTCCCCACCCGCTTCCTGCCTCATGCCGGATGGCAGCCTGAGGTCTGCCTCCCTCATCGCGCCCCGGCCGCTCTCTGGCGCAGCTCACGCGTTGCCGGCGGGAGGCGAGCCCAAGCACGACGCGATGGCTTGAAGCAGCACGTTGAAGGGGAAGGGCTTGCGGAGGAGGCAATCGAAGCCGGCCTCCAGGGCCATGCGCTGGGAAGCGCCGTCGGCGTAACCCGTCATCGCCACGCCACGGATCTCCGGCTGCAGGGCGCGGATCCTCCGGAAGAGCTCGTAGCCATCGATGCCAGGGAGGCGGATATCGCTCAGCACGAGATCGAGGTTCGTACCGCGCGCCAGCGCGATCGCATCATCTCCGGTGGCCGCTTCGAGCACCTCGTAGCCCGAGAGGCGCAGCATCTGTGCCAGGGTGAGCCGAACGTTCAGTTCATCCTCAACGACCAGGATTCGCCTGGTGGGCATCTCTTGTATTCGATTCCTACGGGCGCTCCCATGATGCGGGGCAGGTGGGGGAGCTCTACCCACACTCGCCATACCAGCAGCCGTCCGGCGACCACAGCCAGATCGCTCGGTTCATCGGCACCAAGGATCTGTGTGACGTCTCGGGGCATGTCTTGGGAAGAGATGCTGCGCGGTTCCCCTCGACGCCGGCGCTCACGCGCGGAGAATGTGCCGTCCGACCAGAGTTCGTGGCGAGCTCTTATGAGCGGAGTTCGCCATTCACCCTGGATCTCCTACCGCAAGCAATCCATCTGGGGCAGCCACACGCCTCGGCTGCAGACAGGCCAGCGGAATGGATGGGCGCGCGCTCCTCAGCGCACCCCCAGCGTCTCGCCCGCGTACTCGATCCCCTTGGGGCGGATGACGACGCGCTTATCATCGCCGTGCTTCTCGACAGTGCCGGCAACGAGCGTGCTGATGCCGTGGCCCTCGGCAATCGCTTGGGCCTGCTCCACGTGCTCGGGGGCCAGGTAGAGGGCAAAGCCAGCGCCCATGTTGAAATTGCCGTAAGCCTCTTCATCCGTGATCGGGCCGTGCTCCTGCATGAAAGGAAAGATCGGCGGCGGCTCCGGGATGCGGTCGATGACGTAGACGAACGGCTCGCTGGCGCGCATCAGCTTGCGCCACCCGTGGCCGGTGACGTTGGCCGTGTAGTGGGGCACGATGCCCGCCGCGAGGAGGTCATCGAGCACGGGCACGTAGATGGGGGTTGGATCGAGGAGAGCCTCGCCATACGGCCGGCCATCCCCGATGGGCGTCAGGTAGCCCTGGGGGAGCCGGTCGGCGATCCGCTGCGCCAGGGTGAGGCCGTTGGCGTGGATGCCGGACGCGGCGAGGAAGAGGATCACATCGCCCTCCGCGAGGTTGGCGCGGATCAGGCGCTCCTTTGGGCGAATGATCCCCACGGCGGAGCCGGCCAGGACGGCCGTGTCCGGCGCGACGATCTTCCGCAGAGTGGGCGTCTCGCCGCCTCCCCAGACGGCGCGCGCGAGGTTGCACGCGTGCTGGAAGCCCTGCACCAGGTCGGCAACGCGCTGCGCATCGGCAAACCACTCGGAGGTGCCGACGGCGAGGTGCATGGCGATAGAGACCGGCATGGCCCCCACGGTGATCAGGTCGTTGACGATCATCGCCACCGTGTCCTGGCCAACGTGGTCATAGAAGGTACGCCCGGTGAGGCGGTACATGGCGTCGGCGACCAGGTTCTTGGTGCCCAGGCCCTCCTCGACATGCGCGAGGTAGGCCTCAGGCGTCTCGATCAGGTAGGCGCTCTCTCCACGGCTGGCCGCCACTTCCTCGAACCCGAAGTGCGCCAAGTTGCCGGCGGTGGCCCGGGCAGCCTGCTGAGCCAACCGCTTGAACGGATCCATCAGGTCGTAGTCGACGCCACTCGCCGCGTAAGTGAGCGGCGCGTCCGAAGCCTCATCCTTCATTCGGGATTTCCCTCCTCCACTCTACAGATTCGGCATCGCCACGGCTCTCCCTGCGGCTCTGGGGCGTCCGGCCGATCAACACGGGCTCCCGCGGCGCGCTCTCGCATCCCAGGCTACAGGATTCCCGCGATACGGAAGAAGTTCTCCAGGATGCGCCGGCCCGCCGGATAATAGTCGGTATAGTTCTCGGGATGGAACTGGGTGCCGTAGATAGGACGGGAGACGTGACGAAACGCCTGGATGCGCACCGCCTCCGTGCTGGCAAGGAGCTGAAAGTCGCGGGGGAGCACTTTCACCTCCTTCTGGTGGTACTCGCACGCCATGAAGCCATCCTCAAGCCCATCGAAGAGGGGATCGCGGCGCACGATATGGATGGGATAGAAGCCCCACTCTTTGAACCAGCCGGGGTGATACGCGGCGTTGGGATCGGGCTCGCCGGGGCGTAGCTTGCGGATCGGGTAGCCCTCCATGCGGGTGAGGCCCCGGTCGTTGTGCTCGGCCCACAGTTCGCAGAGGAGCTGATGCCCGCCGCACATCCCGAACATCGGCAGGTCACCCTCCCGAGCCAGCTCGTAGACGCCCT
>DUUU01000220.1 GCA_012841485.1 Armatimonadota bacterium | reverse complement strand
GCGCGTCAGCTGGTCCATCGTCTGCGCGGCCACGCGGGCCTGGGCCAACAAGGTGTTGCCCCAGATCGCCGAGGCAGATCGCGTGGACGCGCTCTGGCGCGCCCTCTTGCAGGCCGCGCGCATCCCCGGGGGAGACCCGGCGGCGAACTGGCGCGAGCATCTGGCCCGGCTCTCCGAGCGAACGGATGCGCTCAACCGGCAGCACCTGCGCCGGCTGCACTACCGGGCACCCGGCACCGACCTGGTCATCGAGCTTCCCGAGCGCCACCAGTGGCTGAGCTGCGCCGGCTCGCGCAACGAGCAAGGCGTCTGCTTCGTGCCTAACATGCCCACGGAGGAGGTCTTCACGGTACCGGCCCGCAACGGCGTCCATGGCACCGTGCGGAGCACCATGCCCCTCAACTATAACGGCGTCCTGATTCAGGACCTCTCTCTCCGCTTCGAGAATGGCCGGATCGTCGACTTCTCCGCCAGCACCGGCCTGGACGCGCTGAAGGGTCTGATCGAGACCGACGACGGCTCGCATTACCTCGGGGAGGTCGCGCTCGTGCCGGTCGACTCGCCCATCTCGCAGCTCGGGGTTCTCTTCTACAACACGCTGCTCGATGAAAACGCCTCGTGCCACCTGGCCATCGGGCGCGGCTTCCCCGTCTGCATCGAGGGCGGCGCATCGATGAGCAAGGAAGAGCTGGCTCACCACGGGGTGAACGACAGCATCGCACACGTGGATTTCATGGTGGGCTCGCGCGACCTGGAGATCGATGGCGAGACGGCAGACGGCACCGTGCCGATCTTCCGAAACGGCGTCTGGGCCACGCCTTAACGCGCGGCAAGCCAACGGATCTCGCCGGCATGCGTGACAGATCGGGGGCTACGATGCTCCCGATCCGTCGCGCATCCTGCCATCTATCGGCCCGCCTAGCGGCGGAGGACCCGCAACGCCACTCCGGCGACGCTCGCAGGAGCGTGGGCCGACAGGTACAGGCGGAGGAGGCCAACCGCTTCGAGTAACCGTGCGTTTGCCAGGGGCCCGCACTCCTCAGGCGCGAAGCCAAGGTCAGAGGCCAGCTGCGCGACGATGCGCTTGGCCTCGTCATCGTCGCCGGCGTAGAAGACCGAGGCGTTCCCGTCCGGAAAGCGCGGGTCGGTCATCGCCGTGTGTGAAACGGTGTTGAACGCCTTCACCACGCGCGCCCCTGGGGCCCAGGCAGCCACCTGTTCTGCGGCCGAGGAGCCTTCTGGCACGTCCAGACCACTCAGGTCGCGCTTCACCGGGCTGGTCGGATCGATCACGATCTTCCCTGAGAAATCCCCTGCCGCTTGAATGGCATCGTGGGCAGCGCCCCACGGCACCGCGAGGACAACCACCGGACCGAACGCCGCCGCCTCCGCGATGCTGCCGGCGCAGGCGTTGGGCCCGGCGTCGGCAAGGAGTTGCTTCACCTTGGGCGCAGCCGGATCGCGCACGCCAAAGAGCACCTGGTGCCCCAGGCCGGCCCATCGCTTGCCCAACGCCCCGCCCACCATCCCTGCACCGATGATCCCAATCCGCATCGCATCCCTCCGCTAGCGGCCAGATGCCGCGCCGCCGCGAGAAACGATGCATGGAGCATGCCTATCGATCCAACGCCTCCGGCATTCACCCGCCCTGCTCCGCCGCGCCTGGAGACGCGCCCTGTTCCGATGGAAGGAATCCGCGCCAGGCGCGCGAAGATTCGGCCCAATCATCGCGCTCCAGGAGGACACGCCCATGCTCGCTCGTGTGGAAAGTGCTGCCATCCATGGGATCGATGCCTACATCGTGCAGGTTGAGGTGGATATTGTCCCGGCACAGCTGCCCAGCTTCACCATCGTCGGCCTGCCCGATGCCGCCGTCCAGGAGAGCCGCGAGCGCGTGCGCGCCGCCGTCAAGAACGCGGGACTCAACTTCCCGGGCGGGCGGCGGATCACCATCAACCTGGCGCCGGGCGACACGCGCAAGGAAGGCCCCGCCTTCGACCTCCCCATCGCGATTGGCATCCTGGCTGCCACCGGGCAGGTGAAGAGCGAGGGCCTGGAGGAGTGGGCCTTCATCGGCGAGATGGCGCTCGACGGCACGGTGCGCCCCGTCAATGGCGTCCTCCCCATGGCCATCGGGTGCCGCGATGCCAGGAAGAAGCGCCTCATCGTGCCGGAAGCAAACGCGCGTGAGGCCGCCGTGGTGGGCGAGGTCCACGTCTACCCGGCGACCGATCTGGCGCAGGTGGTGCGCCTGCTAGATAATCCGGAGGCCATCTCCCCCTTCATGGTCCAGCAACCGGATGACCACCTGTTGCAGCCCCTCTACGAGCACGACTTTGCCGAGGTGAAAGGCCAGGAGCATGTGAAGCGCGCGCTGGAGGTGGCCGCGGCCGGTGGCCACAACGTGATCATGGTCGGCCCGCCCGGCTCGGGAAAGACGATGCTGGCGCGCCGGCTCCCGACGATCTTGCCCGCGATGAGCATCGAAGAGGCGCTGGAGGTGACGAAGCTCTACTCCGTCTCCGGGCTTCTCTCCCATAACGCCGGGCTGGTCTCCACTCGCCCCTTCCGCAGCCCGCACCACACGGTGAGCACCGTTGGCCTCGTGGGAGGCGGCAGCGTGCCCCGCCCCGGCGAAGTGAGCCTGGCCCACCGGGGTGTCCTCTTCCTCGACGAGCTTCCCGAGTTCCGGCGCGATGCCCTGGAGGTCTTGCGCCAGCCCCTGGAGGATGGCCAGGTGACCATCTCGCGCGCGGCCGCCGCCTACACCTATCCGGCGTCATTCATGCTCGTCAGCGCGATGAACCCATGCCCCTGCGGCTTCTATCAGGATCCCACGCGCCAGTGTACCTGCTCGCCCGGGCTCATCCAGCGCTACCTCCAGCGGATCTCCGGCCCCCTGCTCGACCGCATCGATATCCACATCGAGGTGCCGCGCCTGAAGCTCGACGAGTTCACGGCCACCGGGCAGCCCGGCGAGTCGTCCGCGCAGATTCGCGCGCGCGTCGAGGCGGCGCGCCAGCGCCAGATGGAGCGATTTCGGAAGACGGGCCTCTATTGCAACGCGCAGATGCAAAGCCGGCACATCCGAAAGTGGTGCGAGCTGGGCGAGGACGGGCGTGAGCTGCTGAAGGCCGCCATCCAGCAGCTGGGCCTTTCCGCCCGCGCCTACGACCGCATCTTGAAGCTCTCGCGCACCATCGCCGATCTAAACGCGAGCGACGAGATCTGCGTGGCCCACGTCGCCGAAGCAATCCAGTATCGCAGCCTCGACCGCAAGTTCTGGGCATAGACCGTCGCAGGCCACGCGCCGGAGTGGGATATGGCACCGGACCGGCGGCAGAGACCGGCCTGACGCGGATTCCCCTGCGCCGACACGTCTTCTAGGCAGCCCCCTGCATCCGGAGACGTTCGCTGGCATACTCTCGGAGCACTCGGAGCATGCGGAAGCGCATCTCCCCGGAGGACTCCTCGGCCATGACCAGTGAATGGCACTTCAACTCCAGAATCAGATCCAGGCACTCCTTCTCCGAAAGCGACTCATCCTGGGCGCAGACGCTCTGGGCGGTTTCCAGGCTCCACCCGTCGCGAACAACCGATAGCCGCTCCAGCACGCGCCGGAGCTCGGGTGTCAGAAGCCGGTAGCTCCAGTCGATGGCCGCCCGCAGCGAACGGTGGCGTTCCGTTGCGCACGCACCCTGGCCCGCCTGCCAGTCCAGCAGACCATCCAGGCGCTCGAGCATCTGGGGCAGCGTCAACACGCCGGCCCGGGCTGCCACCAACTCCAACGCCAGGGGGATGCCCTCCAACCGCGCGCATAGCTCGGAAATGGCCGGGGCATTGACCGGGGTAACCTGGCAGTCGGGGCGCACGGCCTGCGCCCGATCCAGGAAGAGCTCGACACTGGCATAGCGAAGCAGCGCCTGCGGGTCCTCTTCCCCGGCGGGCACCGGGAGGGGATTGACCGCGATCTGGTGCTCTCCGGGCATCCCCAGCGTACGGCGAGACGTGACCAGGCACGCCACCCGTGGCGCGCGGGCAAGCAGCGCCGCTATCATGGGCCCCGCCTCGCTCGCCACCTGTTCCAGGTTATCCAGCACCAACAGCGCCCGCCGCCCGGCGAGATGGGCGACAATCTGCCTCAGCGTGCCGCCCCCGGATGAAGCATCCAGTCTCAGGGCATCGGCCAGCGCGTCCAGGAGATCCCCCGCGTCGTCCACCTCCGCCAGCGACACATACCACACGGCGCCGTGGAACGCCTCCAGGAGATCATGCGCGCCCTCCAGGGCAAGCCGCGTCTTGCCGATACCGGGGGGACCGGTCAGCGTCACCAGGCGCACGTCGGGAGCCGTGAGGAGCTGGCGCAATCGCCGCATCTCCTCGTGCCGGCCATGGAAGCGGGTGAGCGACACAGGCAGATCCGGAGACTGGATCGCCTCGGCGCGCAACGGCGGGAACGCGCCGCGAGGCATCGCATCGACCCGCGCCTGGAACAGCCGCTCCGGGGGGCTTCCTGGAGCCAGATGGTACGCCCCCAGGTCTGCCAGTTCAGCGGGGGAGCAATGGGAGCGCCGGAGGAGGCTCGCCGTCTCCTCCGTGCACAGGATCTGCCCTGCATGCATGGCGCGAAGCACGCGCCCTCCCGCCTGCAGCACCAGGCGCATCTGTCGCCAGGCGGGACCACCGTGCGAGTCCGAGCCATCCACGCGGGTGACCTCCCCTGTGTGGAGAGCCACCCGGAGCGGCCACAGGCGCTCCCTAGCCGCTTGCTGAAGCACAATGGCGCAGCGGAGCGCGCTCGTGGCGCAGGTGAACACCGCCACGATTCCCTCGTCATCGCCGCCGAGCTCGCGGCCCCCATGCCGCTCCAGCTCTGCCTCTGCGATCAGGCGGCACTCCGCAAGCGCGCTATCGGGCTCCGGCCTCATCCCGCCCTCCGCTTCGCCGGCCACCATATCGGCCAGGAGGAAGGTGACCGTATCGTTGGGCAGCGGTTCCGGTTCGCCGTCGGCGGGAGGCAACGTGTGCAAGGTCACTGCGGCATCGCGCCCCAGGAGAGACGGGCAGTCTCGCTCGCGGGCGATGCCGTCTGGCTCCGGGCCGGCCAGAGAAACGCGCGCGCGCCGGGTCGGCCCCCCGAGCTCCTCCACCAGAACGCGCGTCTCCTCCGCGGGAGGGCTTCCCAGCTCACGGGTCGAGACGCGCTCCCACTCCTGGTAGTACGCCAGCGCAGCCTCCATGTGGCCCGCCGCGAGCTGGAGCCGGATCACCGCGCGGTGCGATTCATCACGCAGCGGGTCGGCGCGCACCGCCCGATAGGCATACTCCAGCGCGCTGGCGTAGTCACGGACCCTCTCGAAGTAGTCCACGACCCGCTCGACCGTCTCGAAGTAGCGCCCGGCGAGGCGCTGTCGCTCGCCAAAGACCCACAGATCCGAGAGTCCCGGCAGCAGCTCTCCGCGGTAGGTCTCGATCGCCTCGACCCAGGCCAGCATCTTCTCGGACGTGCTGGCCACCTTCAGTGCCAGGCGCAACGCACTCTCGAAGTGAGCGACATCGGTCGCTACCGAATCGGGGTTCAGGGCCACCAGGTTGCGCCCGCAGACCAGGACACTGCCGGGCTCCACCCCCGGAGGCTCCAGTTGGCGACGCAGCGAGGAGAGCGCGGTGCGGAGGTTACGCCGGCCCGACTCCGGCTCGGCCTCCGGCCAGATCGCTTCGGCCAGGTGGTCCCGAATACACGCGCGAGGGTAGCTCAGGGCGAGGTAGCCAAGCAGCGCGCCCGTTCGCTGAGTACGAAACCGGGTGATCTCCCGTTCGGCACAGTGGACGCGCAACGCGCCAAGCAACTCGATCCTGCACACAGACACGGTTGGGCTCCCAGTCCAGGGTTGTGCGAGGCACCCATGCCTCGATCCAGGCGCGCGCGAGTGCGCACGTCACGGTGACCCACTCCTTCGGCGAATGAGAGATGGGCCGTCCATCGCGCCTGATCTCCATAGAAGTGTCTCTGCTGAGGCACGGCGAATGGTGTCTCTTCCGGGCACGCGCGCTTCGCCAGCTGGCTCTCCCCCCGGCCATGCCATGACCGCTGCCTTCCCGGAGAGGAGAATCGCCGGCCGGCTACGCGGCCGCGCTCCTGGCGCTCTGCAGGCGCTCCAGCAGGTCATCGCGGGCGCCCTCCAGGTGGCGGCGCACGAGGTTCTCGGCTCGCTCGCCATCGCCAGCATCCAATGCCGCCAGGATCGCCTGATGCTCGCCAAGCACCACGCGGAGCCGCGCTTTCGAGCGCGGGTAGGTACGGCGAACACGATAGGCGTGGTTCCAGATCTGGCGCAAGAACTCGCTGGCCCAGCGGTTGGGGTAGGCTTCGCAGATGCAGGCGTGAAAGGCACGGTCCAGCCGCAGGAGCGCCTCATGATCCTGGCACTCGTGCGTGGTCTCCATCTCGGCGAGCAACGCCCGCAGGTTCGCCATCACCGCTGGCGCCAACCGCCCGGCCGCATGGCGAGCAGCCAGGCCTTCCAGGACCGCCCGCACCTCATACGTCTGCGCCACATCCTCCGCCCTCAACGGGCTGACGGTCATGCCCCGGTGTGGCAGGTGCACGGCCAGACCCTCGGTGGCAAGAACCTGTAACGCCTCCCGCACCGGGATGGGGCTCATCCCCAGTTCCGCCGCCAGCGCGTTGATCCGCAACGGCGTTCCCGGCGGGAGCCGCCCCTCCAGGATCGCATCGCGGATTCGCTCCAGGGCGAGCGCCTGAAGCGACGGGACCCGGAGTATGGGGGCCCCTGTGTCATCCTCAAGCGCCCCCGCACTCCAACGCTTTCCCATACTCACGCCTTTCCGGCTTCATACACCTCTGGGTTGCAGACAAAACGCGGGCGGTCGCCACGAGCAACGGCCAGAAGGTCATCGGCATTCATCCGATTGATGATACGGGCGCACTCATGCGTCAAACTGGCGCTGTGCGGCAGCGTCAGGCAGTTCGGCAACGAGAGGAGTGGGTGGTCGTGCGGTGCCGGCTCCACGTCGTACACATCGACCGCCGCGCCCGCGATCCAGCCCTCGCGCAGCGCCCGCACCAGGGCATCGGTCTTCACCAGCGCGCCGCGCCCGCAGTTCACCAGAAAAGCGGTGGGCTTCATCCGGCGCAGCTCCGCCTCGCCGATCATCCCGCGCGTCTCCGGGGTGAGGCTGGCGTGGAGGGTCACGAAGTCGGAGCGCTCCAGCAGGTCATCCAGCGATGTCCTCTCGGCTCCCAGCTCCGCGCCGGCCTCCGGCGGGGCGTAGGGGTCGTAGGCGAGCGTGGTCATCTCGAAGCCGCGCGCGCGCCTCGCCATCCCCTGGCCGATGTGCCCGAAGCCGATGATGCCGAGCGTCTTGCGCCACACGTCGACGCCCCAAAGCCGCTCCCAGCGCCCGGCGCGCAGGGCGTTGTGCATCTCAGTGAGGCGGCGCGCCAGGTCCAGGATCAATCCGAAGGAGTAGTCGGCCACGCTCTCCGTGGTGGCACCGGGCGTATTGGTGACGACGATGCCTCGGCGCGTCGCCGCCGCCAGGTCAATCGTCTCGATCCCCACGCCCCAGCGCGCAATGATCTTCAGCCGGTCGGCCGCAGCCAGCGCGCGCTCGGTATAGGCATCCGGCGCGGCCCACACTCCATCGTTCCCGGGCAATAGCTTGCAGAGCTGTTCCTCCGAGAGCGAACCGGTACACTCCGCCAGGATCACCTCTATCCCGGCCCTCTCGAACTCCTCGAGAATATCCGGGGCCGTCACCCGCGGCGAAAGCGCGGTGACCAGCAATCGAAAGCCCCCTGTGTCGCCCATGGCACTCCTCCACCCGTCCGGCGCCGGCTACTTGCGGATGCTCACCCGCTTCACCGTCAGGTACTCCTCCAGGCTATGGCACGAGCGGTCCATGCCAACCCCGCTCTGCTTCTGGCCCGCGTGCGGCAGGTGGATCCCGAAGTGCGGCTCATTGATGCACACACTCCCCGCCTGGAGGCCCTCGGCGGCGCGCAGGGCCGTGGATAGGTCGCTTGTGAAGACGAATGCGGCCAGGCCGTGCTCCGTGTCGTTCGCCATGGCGAGGAGGTCTTGCTCGTCATCAAAGGGGATGACCGCGAGGATCGGGCCGAAAATCTCCTGGCGGGCCACGCGCATCTCCGGGCGCACGTCGCGCAGGATCGTCGGCTCCATGAAGTAGCCGCGCGCCGGCTGCTCCGGCTTGCGGCCGCCGCACACCAGCTTCGCGCCCGCGTCGAGCGACTCGCGCACCAGCTCCAGGGCGGCATCCCGCGCCTCGGCGGTCATCAGCGGACCCATCATCGGCATGGGACCCTTGCCGCTGCCGAGCGTGATCGCGCCGGCGCGCTCCGCGGCCAGACTGAGGAACTCCTCATACACCTTCGCGTGGACAAAGCAGCGGTTGGGTGCAACGCACACCTGGCCGGCGTTGCTGAACTTCAGGTTGACGATGCGGATGGCGGCATCGGTGAGATCGGCATCCGGATAGACGATCGCGGGCGCGTTCCCCCCGAGCTCCAGCGAGAAGCGCTTGATGCTCGTCGCCGCCGTCGCCATCACTTCCACGCCCGCCTCCGTCGAGCCGATCATCGTGATGAGCGACGGGATGCGGCTTTCGAGGAGCGCGTTGGAGACCCGGTGGTCATCGCACGTGATCACGTTCACGACGCCGGCGGGCACGCCTGCCTCCGCCAGTAGCTCCACAGCGGCGAGCGTCGCCAGTGGGGTATGCCGCGAAGGTTTGATCACCGCCGTGCACCCCGAGGCGAGCACCGGGCCCAGCTTGTAGCCCAGGTTCAGGAGGGGGTAGTTCCATGCGAGCAAGCCGACAACCACGCCGAGCGGCTGGCGCAGGAGGTAGTGGAGGAAGCGGCCCATGGGATCCGGGATCACCTCCTGGCTCACGCGCTGCGCCTCTTCCGAGAAGAAGCGGAGCGAGCCAACCAGGCAGCTCAATCCGTAGGCGGCGGTGTCGTACGGCTTTCCCGTTTCCGCGACCAGAAGATCGACCAGGCGCTCCTTCTCCCGCTCCAGAACGGCGCAGCAGCGATCCATGATCGCCCGGCGCTCTGCAATTGGCGTGGCCGCCCACCCGGGAAAGGCATCGCGCGCCGCCGCCAGCGCCGCCTCGACACTTGCCCTATCGGCGTTCGCCACTTCCGCGATGCGCTCCTCCGTGGCAGGGTTGATTACCGGGAAGGAACGGCCCGTGCGCACCGGCTGGCCGTTCACGATGAAGGGAACAACGTCACGTTCCATGCTACTCTCCCGCGGGCCTCAGAGAAGCGCCCTGCATAGCAGGAGGAAGAGGCCCGCCATGCGGTCGCCATCCTGTGCCTCGGATCCGCGAGCCCTGAAGCCCCGTTCGCTGATGCCGGTTACTCCGCGCGGTACTTCTCCACGGCGGCATAATTCAGGCGGACGCCCAGCCCCGGCCGCGTCGGAAGCTCCATCTGCCCGTCTCGCACAACCAACGGCTCGTCGGTCAGCTCATCACGCCAGGGCACGTCGTTCATCTGGTGCTCCAGGATGAGGAAGTTCGGAATGGACGCACAGACGTGCAGTGAGGCCGCCGTGGCGATCGGCCCGACCATGTCGTGGGGCGCGACAGGGATATAGTAGGTATCTGCCATCGCCGCGATCTTCTTCATCTCGAGGATGCCCCCGGCGCGCGCCACGTCGGGCATGATGATGCTGGCTGCCCCGCGCTCGAACACTTCGCGGAACTGGAAGCGGGTGCAGAGCGCCTCGCCGATGCAGATGGGCACCGAGAGCTCCGAGGCCAGTCTGGCCAACGCGGCGAGATTGCCGGAGGGGATGGGGTCTTCGAACCACATCAGGTGATACGGTTCGAGCGCGCGACCCAGGCGCAACGCCCCGGGGAGGTCGAACGCCCAGTGGCAGTCTAGCGCCAGGTCAACCTCCGGCCCGAGATGCTCGCGGATGGCCGCGACGCTCTCCTCCACCCGACGCACCTCGGCGTTGGCGATCCCCCGGCCGAGAGCATCGCCATGGCAGCGAATGAGGACTTTCCGCGCGCCCGGGGTGAGGAAGTCGTCCACATCGAGCTTGAGCGCCGTGAAGCCCTGTGCCACCGCGGCTGCCGCCTTTTCGCGGTAGCTCTCTGGCGTGGGAGTGGCGCCGCGGAAGAAGCCGTCGGCGTACACCCGGATCCGGTCGTGGCACGCCCCGCCCAGGAGCTGGTAGATCGGCATGCCGGCCACCTGGCCAGCGATGTCCCACAGGGCGATCTCGATGCCGCTCAGCGCCGAAAGCTCCGCCCCCCGGCGGAAGCACCGCTCCCAGAGGCGCTCGATCTGCAGCGGGTTCTCCCCGAGCAGCCACTCGCCCACCGTCTCGACCGATTGCACGACGCCGGTGGTCTGAAACGCAAGCGCCTCGCCGATTCCGACCACGCCTTCGTCGGTGCCGACTTCCACGAAGACCATCGGGAAGCGCGGCCAATGGCGTCCCTTGACCGGGATCGCCCTCACGTGGGTGATCTTCATATGCGTCCGGGCCGGTGCCTGCCCGACCCTTCTCCCTCCTGCCCCAGCGGGCCAATGGGCGGTATATTATATATTTGATTATACCCGGCAGGCGTGTGGAGGTCAACCCCGTGGGAAACCGGCTGCTCGCTGAAATGGGCCGAGGGCAGTGCATGGAGGGCCCACCATGCGCGGGTCAGATCGGGCGCAGGTGTAGAGGCCCGCGCT
>DUUU01000219.1 GCA_012841485.1 Armatimonadota bacterium | reverse complement strand
GCGGTCATAGGGGCACTGCGGCTCCTGGGCTACGAGAACATCGCGGCAGCAATGCGGTCCATCGCATGGCGACAGGAGGCAGTTCGCCTCGTCTGCGGCTTTGACCCATGATAATCGAAAGGCCCTGAACCCGCACCGCCGCCAGCTTGACCCATCGCCAGGACTCCGGTATAATGCGGAGGCATGGAACACACAGAAGAATCGGCTATGGCAACGGAGGAGGAACGCTTTCGATCCGGCTTCGTACTCCTCTGGGGGCGGCCCAACGTCGGGAAATCCACGCTGTTGAACGCCATTCTCGGGCGGAAGGTGGCAATCGTCACCCCGAAGCCACAAACCACACGCAACCGGATCGCGGGCGTGCTCACCACCAAGACGGCGCAGTTCGTCTTCGTCGACACCCCGGGGATCCATGCGCCGCATGATGCCCTGGGGGAGTATATGCTCGCCACCGCGCGCGAGGCACTCCCCGATGCCGATGCCATCCTCTTTATCGTCGATGCCTCATCGCCCCCGCAGGGTGCCGACCGGGAGGCGGCGCGCCTGCTGGAATCGGTGGAAGCCCCGACGCTGCTTGTCCTGAACAAGATCGACCTCGTCTCGGAGGAGACACTGGCGGTGCGCCAGGAGGAGTATGCCCGTCTCGGCAGCTTCAGCGACACAATCACGGTCTCAGCCGTTCAGGAGGCGGGCACGCAGGGGCTGCTACAGCGCACGGAGGAACTCCTCCCCATCGGGCCGATGTACTATCCGGCCGAGATGGTGTCGGATCATCCCGATTCTTTCCTGATCGCCGAATTGGTGCGCGAGCAGGCGCTGTTGCAGACGCAGAAGGAGGTCCCCTACTCGCTGGCGGTCATCGTGGAGGAGATGGCGCCGCGCCCAGAAGAGTTGATCTATGTGCGCGCGGTGCTCTACGTGGAGCGCGACAGCCAGAAGAAGATCCTGATCGGCCAGGGAGGCAAGAAGCTGCGCGAGATTGGCAAGGCGGCGCGTATTCAGGCAGAAGATCTGCTCGGCAAGCGGATCTTTCTGGATCTGTGGGTGAAAGTGCGCGAGCGCTGGCGGGATGATGAGTCCGTGTTGGCGCGCTTCGGCTACCCGATTCCCAAGAAGCCCAGGAAACGGAAGGCCCGCTAGCGCCATGAGCGGGCGCCTCCCGATAGACCGCGCCGCGCCCCCGCGCGAGAGGAGGCCCCAGGTCCTCCGCTACTGGGGATGGTCGCTAGGCATCACGACGGCGCTCCTGATCCTCTACCGCACCCATCCCTACTATGTGCGCATCCTCGGCTCCCCGAGCGCGCCGCTGCCTGAGTCGCGCGTCCAGCTCGGGCTGCTCCTGATCTACCTGGCCTACCTCTTCGTCATCCTCAGCGCGCCCTTCCGGGGCGACATCTCCAGGAGCCGGATGTTGCTGGTCGCCGATCTGCTGGAAAGCCTTCCCGGACGCCTGCGCCGGCATGCGTGGGGCCCACAACCCGCCTACGAGGGATCGGTGCCGATCACCCCGGAGACCCGGACGGCGCTCCTGGGCCTGGTGGTCAAGGCGTTCTTCCTGCCGATCATGCTGGACTTCTTCCTCGAGCACCTGGCGGGGCTGCAGCAGGCGGGCTACCGCTGGATGAGCAGCATCGGGCCCCCGACACTCCATATGGGGCTGGACGTGGTGGTGCAGCTGCTTTTCGTGGTCGACACGGGGGTCTTCGTCTTCGGCTACGCGGTGGAATCCGAGCGCCTTGGCTCCACGATCCGTTCGGTGGAGCCAACTCTCCTCGGTTGGGTCGTGACCCTGGCGTGCTATCCCCCGTTCAATGGGGCGACGAGTCAGCTCCTGCCCACCGATGCGGGGTACACCACGCTCACCCAAAACGCGCAGTTGCTGCTCTTCCTGCGGATCATCACCGTAGGGCTCTACTTCATCTACGTCTGGGCATCCGTGGCCTTGGGCCCGCGGGCAAGCAACCTGACCCACCGGGGGATCGTCTCATGGGGCCCGTACGCCTTTGTCCGGCATCCTGCCTACATCGCGAAGAACCTGGCCTGGTGGCTCGAGAAGCTGCCGATGATGTCCACGCCACTCCACGCGCTCTCGCTCCTGGGCTTCAATACGCTCTACTTCCTGCGCGCCGTCACGGAGGAGCGTCACCTGCGCGCCGACCCGGATTACGTCGCCTACTGCCAGAAGGTGCGCTACCGCTTCATCCCCGGGGTGTTCTAGGCGCGCTCTGTCTAGCGCCGCTGGCGCCGGCGTGCCAGGCGCTGTCCGGCCTGCGCCCCCAAGAAGAGGCCGATCACCCCCAGGATGATCGCCACCACCTCACTCGCGCCGGTTGCGTTGTAAACCAGGGCTCCCACGATCACACCCACGATCAGGCCCAGAATCGCCCCCTGGCATCCTCCCCGGCCCTCCTGCATTCTCCGCGGCTGCGTCCTCCGCATGCTCTCCTCCTGCCGGCCCCTCGGACCTTTGCTTCATGATGAAAATCCATTACCAAGGTTCCCACTTCAGGCGCCACCCTCCTGCCGGCAGCCGGGGGGCGGGGAATCCATGCCCGGTGGAAGACGGCCCGGCGCAATCACCGGCGCGTTGACGCTGCCCCGCGAAAGTGCTACAATGAGCGCGTCGGCCGACCGGCCGCTCAACACGCGCCGCCTGGGGCCAGGCCCTCTTCCGGTGCTTTACCTATACACACGCAGGAGAACACCGCGGGGGAGCGCCCGACAGGCGCCCGCACAGAAGGAGCTGGCAGATGATACGTCTCGGCATCGTCGACTTTGATACCTCACACGTCGTGCAGTTCACCAAGCGCCTCAACCACGTCGACATCCCGGAAGAGCAGTGGGTCGAGGGCGCGAAGATTGTCATGGGCTATCAGGGCACCTCGCGGATCACTCCGCAGGAGAAGATCGACGAGTACACCGCCCAGGTGAAGGCGATGGGCGTCGAACTGGTGGACCGCCCAGAAGAGATGATTGGCAAAGTGGATGGCATCCTGGTAGAGTCGCAGGAAGGCGCTGTCCACCTGGAGCGGGCGCGCCCCTTCCTTGAGGCGGGCATGCCTTGCTACATCGACAAGCCGTTCGCCACTTCGGTGGCCGATGCGAAGGCGATTGTCGCCCTCGCGAACAAGAACAACGTGCCCGTCTTCTCCTCCTCCTCGCTGCGCTACGCGCTGGAGATCCAGAAGCTGCAGGAAGAGGGCGTGGGTACCATCTTCGGCGTGGATGCCTATAGCCCGGCAGGGCTGCACGATCGCAACCCGGGCCTCTTCCATTACGGCATCCATGGCGTCGAGACGCTCTACGCGCTGATGGGCCCCGGGTGCGAGTCGGTGACGTGCACCTTCACCGAGGGCAGCGAGGTGACCACCGGTCTCTGGAAGGATGGCCGGATCGGCGTGATGCGCGGCACGCGCGCCGGCAGCCATTCCTATGGCTTCGTGGCGTGGACGGATAAGGGCGTGCGCCAGGTCAGCATCGATGCGGGCTACATCTACCGCGAGTTGCTCAAGCGCATCGTTCAGATGTTCCAGACCGGCAAGAGCCCCCTCGACAACGCCGAGACAATCGAAATCGTTGCCTTCCAGGTGGCGGCACTCCAGTCGGCACAAAAAGGCGGCGAGCGCGTGGCCCTGGACCTCTAGGCTGCTTGATCGCAGGGACGAACCGGCACCCGGGGCACCGGAGCGGGTTTCTGATGCCCCGGGCGGTTTGCCCTGGCGCTTGCGGGATGGCATGGGGCAGGGCCCACGCCCGCCTCATGCCGCCGCGGCGGGCTCCGTTTTGTGCTGCTTCTGGCACTGCGGGCAGAGTGCCCGGCCGAACGACTTCACGCTGAACTCGTACTGGCCCTGCGTCATCGAGCGGCCGCATGGCGCCTCGGAACAGACCAGGGAGCCGCTTCCTTCACTCGGAGCGCTTGTCATGCGCGCTTCCCCGCCGCGCACTGCCGCCGGCGCGATCTTGTGCGCGGCATCCGCCGCCGCGCCGATCCGCCCGGAAGCCACCGGCCGGCCCCCCACCGGGTGTGGCGAGTCGACGACCCGCTCGCCCTCCTCCAACTCCGGCGCGAACTGGGTGCCGAAACCACACAGCGCCAATGCCCGCCCAATCGCGCCCGTCTCCGCTTTCTCGATATAGTCCGGGAAGCCACGCGCCGTTTCCATCTTCGTCGCCCGCGCCATGACCTTCCCATTCTCGTTGATGACCGTCGCCGAGAAAACCGCCAGCCCCGCGTCGGTATCGAGCACTTCTATCTTCGTCTCGATACCCCAATCCGGGTGCGACTCGCGAAACCACACCAGGCGTTGCGCCACCGGGAGGTACTCACGGTTGCCCTGGATACGGATCAGGTGCTTCGCCGGATCATATGCCATCTCTTCCTCCTCACACTCCAAAAGCACCAACCTTGTCTATTGTTCGATGCAAACAGGCGTTCTCCTCTTTCCCGATCTGCAGGAGGGAAACCCGCGAAGGACGAAGGGAGGTGGGGAGGAGTGGGAAATGCACGCAGAGCTACCCGCGCCAGCGGGCTATTTTCTGGAGCGCGTGCGCGCGCTCCAAACGACGCTGCGCGACCATGTCTGCGCCTGCCGCGACGCCGCATCGCCCGAGGCGATGGCCGCGGTGGGCGAAGCGCGCGATGGCGATACGATCTACGCCATTGATTTGCACTCCGAGGAGATCCTGCTGGAGCATTGCGCGCGCTGGGCCGAGGAGATGCCGCTGGCGCTGATTGCCGAGGGGCTGCCGGGGAATGGGTGGCGGCTCTTCCCGGAGGGATGCGCGCCGGAGGAGGCCCGCTTCTGCCTCATCGTCGATCCAATCGATGGCACGCGCGGCCTGATGTATGACAAGCGCAGCGCCTGGGTACTCTGCGGCGTGGCGCCGAACCGGGGCGAGGCCACCGCGCTCTCGGATATCGCCATCGCGATGCAGATGGAGATCCCCACCACGCGCCAATACCTGGCGGATCTCCTCTGGGCGGTCCGGGGAGAGGGCGCCCGCGCCGAGCGAATCAACCTGCTCACGGGCGAATCGCACGCCTACACGCCCCAGCCGAGCCGGGCCGAGAGCCTTGCCCACGGCTTCGCCGGGATCACCAAGTTCTTCCCCGGAGCGCGCGACCTGGTGGCATCCCTGGAGGAGACCCTCTTCGAGCGGATCCTTGGCACGCCCGCGGATGGCAACCCCCTCGTCTTCGACGACCAGTACATCTCCACCGGCGGCCAGCTCTACGAACTGATCGTCGGGCACGACCGCTTCAACGCCGATCTCCGTCCACTGGCGCTTGCCGCGAAGTACCCCGCCGCGAGGCGGCACCGCCTCTGCTGCCATCCTTACGATTTCTGCACGGAGCTGATCGCGCGCGAGGCGGGCGTGATCGTCACCGACCCCTGG
>DUUU01000218.1 GCA_012841485.1 Armatimonadota bacterium | reverse complement strand
TCACGGCGAGCGCGCTTACCACCACCCGGCGAACGCACCCGCTGGTGCCGGTCCGTCGCCCTTCCATACTTCCACGCCGGCCTTTGGCGTGAAACATTCGCCCGCAACGGTTTGCCCGGGCGGACTGCCTTCGTCTCGCGGCGGCATCGCGCGCGGCGCACGCGCCGTGGGCCACTGCGAGACCTGGCACGAGGCTACTCCGCCTCGATGGCCTGCTCTTCCTCAGTCTCCGCGGCAAGGCTCGCTTCGATCTCGTCGGCGCTGGGCCCCATCGCGACTGGCTCGGCTGCCTCGGCTGGCTCCTCCGCGCCCTCCGCGGCGGCTTCCTGCTCCGCCTCTTCAGCCGCCTCTTCCATCGCGGCTCGGGCAACTTCCTCTTCCGCGGGCACAAACTCTTCCTTGATAGGACGCCCCTCGAGGACTGCCTCGGCCATCTTCGAGGTGATCAGGCGGATAGCGCGAATAGCGTCATCGTTGCCCGGGATCACGTAGTCCACTTCATCCGGATCGCAGTTCGTATCCACGATGGCCACCACCGGGATACCCAGCTTACGCGCTTCCTTCACGGCGATATGCTCCTTGCGCAGATCGACCACGAAGACCGCTCCGGGAAGCTTCGGCATCTCCTTGATCCCGCCCAGGATGCGCTCCAGCTTCTCCTTCTCCTCGCCGAGAACTGCCTGTTCCTTTTTCGGCCGGCGCGCGATATCACCGGTCTCTTCCATGCGCTCCAGCTCGCGCAGGCGCTGGATCCGCCGCTGGATGGTGGACCAGTTCGTCAGCATCCCCCCAAGCCAGCGGTGGCTGACATGGAACATGCGGCACTGCTCGGCGGCCTCTCGCACGGCATCCTGGGCCTGCTTCTTCGTACCAATGAAGAGCACCATCTCGCCATCGGCCGCGGTTTCGCGGATGAACTCGTAGGCTTCCTCAAAGAGCTTCAGCGTCTGGTGCAAATCGATGATGTAGATGCCGTTTCGCCCGCCGTAGATGTAGCGCTTCATCTTCGGGTTCCAACGGCGGGTCTGATGGCCGAAATGGACGCCGGCTTCCAACAGGTCCTTCATGCTGACGTGCGGCTGTGTCGTAGACAAACTCTGGGTCTCCTTTCTGGTTCAGCCTCCCTTCCCCTCGTTCCCGCGGCATAGCATCCAGGCCCGCGCGGCGACCCGCCTGCTCTCGGCCGTCTGCCACCCTGCCTTGGGTCAGGGAAGGTGTGTCATTCCGTTGTAGTTTACCACATGCGATATCAAAATGCAAGAATTGGCGCGAGGGCGCGAGGGGCACCCCGGCTCTAGCATGGCTGCTCGGCCTGCGCGGGCTGGCCGGCACCGCCGTGCTCAGGGAGCTCCTCTCCCAGGCTCTCTTTGACCACTTCTCGCTCTGGCAGCAAGGCCAGGAGCAGAAGCGCCAGGAGAGCGAGGCCGGCCGCGCCGATGATGATGGCGACATGGCCCCACTGATCCACTGCAGCGCCCGCGGCCGGTGGGCCAATGATGCGCAGAGGAGCCGAGACCAAACTCACTCCGGCATAGACGCGCGCCGGATCCGGTTCATCCGAGCACTCAAAGCCGAGGTTGAACCCGGAGACGGCCCAGACCGGCCCGCAGATGGCGGCCAGGAAGTAGGAACCCAGAAGCAGCGTGGGCGATGCCCCCGCCACCACTATGACCAGCCCTACCGCGTAGAGACAGATGCCCGCCATGAGCGTCCGCCGATGCCCGACGCGGTCGCCGGCACGCCCCAGCAAAAAGGCGAAGACCAAGCTACTCGCCATCGTGAGGAAGCCCAGCTTGCCATAGAGACCATCACCGGCGTGGAGGACATCCTTGATATAGAGCGCGAGAAACGCGAAGGGCCCCTGGGCCAGCACGAAGAGCGCGGTCACCACGCAGAAGAGGAGGAACCTCCGCCGGCGGCACGCCAGGTGATAGACATCGACCAGACAGGAGAGAAGGGGCGGGCGCTTCCCTGGGTCTCCCTGCGCGACGTAGTTGAACCGCGAGAAGTAGATCGTCGCCAGCAGGAGGAGCAGCGCGCCAATCAGGATGCTCAGGCCGAAGTTGGCCGGAGTCGGCAACGCGCGCAGCGCATGCACCGCGAACGCCCCACCGATGATGCCACCCAGGCCAAAGCAGATCTGGCGCTGTCCGAAGAACCAACCGCGCTCGCCCTTTGGCACGCTTTCCACGATCACTGCGATGTAGTGCGGATCGCCGGCCCCTGCCAGAAACACATACCCGGTGTAGCAGAGGAAGAAGAGCCCGACCCGCGCCCTGACTGCGTCGGCCGGCAGAAGGAGAGCCGACGCTGCCATCGCCAGGTAGCAGAAGATGCCTAACCGGTAGGCCCATAGGAGGCTATGGAAGCGGCGGGGGCCCGGCCGGATCAGATAGAGGGAGAGGGGCTGGACGAGGGCAATCCCGCCGGCATAGACAGCCGGGACCAGGCCGATCAGGAACCCGGAGACGCCCAGCGACGCCAGGTAGCCGGGGAGAGTGGTCGTCGATTGCAGAAAGGGCAGCCCCGTTCCCCAGATGAGCTCGAAGCCCAGGATGAGGAGTCGATTGCGACGGTGGTTCACTCCCATCGCCGTCGCGCCCCTCGGGGGATCCCCCGCCACCCCGTCAGATCGCCTCGGCCCCACTCCGCCGCGGGGAGCGGATGGTGAGCACCGAATACCACGAATTGCACCTCAGGGAACGTGCTCATATGCAACGCCTCCATTAGCGCCGGGGGGCTCTTCCACCGCGGCTCCGCTCTCAGATTAGCCACCGCGGCCGCTTTCCCTTTGCGCGCATCCCCTTCCGATGCTTCACTAGTTGCGTGCGGATGGCCCGTGGCGCCCGGCTCTAGCTCCCAGGATGCGCTAGCCGACCCAAAGGTTCGTTTGGACAGGGCGCCATCAGAATTGCAGGGCATACGCGGCAATAAGGGCACGGCGTGAGCGAGGCCTTCTGAGCGTGCCACTGTTGCGTGCCGATGTGTTACGAGCCCTCGGCAGGAGTCTGGTGACCCGAATGGAGAACAATCAGTGTGAGGGAGGCTTCGACGCCCTTGGGCAAGATGGTCTCCGGCGTCTCCAGCCGGATCGTCCGTCATCGAAGCGGTGCCAATGCCCCCCGTTCCCGGCGCAGGAAGGCAGTGGTCTGAGACGTGGGCGCGTCGAACCCGATATCCATCGCCTGGCTCACGACGGAGTTTTCCGAGGTGGCGCGCGCCTATCGGCGCGGCGACCCGGAACGAGTGATCATGCTCGTGGATGCGCATGGCATGCCAATCGCTCCGGTGGAGCCGTTCCCTTGCGCCTCCTGCGGTTGCGGTATCTCTGACTGGCACCAGATGGTCGAAGAGTCGCTCCGTTGGGGCGAGCCCTACCTCGACACCTGTCCCGAGGGCCATTACCTATGGGCCGTGCCACTCACTTTCAACAGCGTGCTGATCGGAGGCGTAGTCGCCACTTTCGCGCGCGGTGCCCGTGGCGGGACTATCGCGAGTGCCGTCGGTGCGGCAGCCCGAGAGCTTCTGGAGATCGTTACGTCACGAAACCTGACGAATGCCGCGCTGCTGCACGAGAATCGCCAGGCCGCAGAGTGCGAGGCGAGCAAGGCGTGCGCGATCCACGGCTTGAAGGAGCGGATGTACACTTCGGTCCGCGAGATGTACCTCCGCGAAGAGGAGCCCCTGCGCGCTGCCATTGGCGCCCGCGACCGGCGCGCCGCCCGGGAGGTGCTCAACCGGATCCTCGTTGGCGTCTACGCGGTCGGCACTCATGACCTGGAGCTCCTGAAGGCGGTGGTCCTGGAGTTCCTCGTCGTCATCTACCGTGCCGCCGTCGAGGCCGGAGGCGACCCGGTGCAGATGCTCGGCCTGAACTATCAGTCCTATCTCAGCCTCTTCCGCATCTCCGATGAGGAGCACCTGACGCACTGGCTGGTTCGCCACCTGGAGCGCCTCATGGACTGCCTGGAGCTGAAGCCGAAGCGTCCGCCGGAGGCTCGCCTCCAGGAGGCCGTGCGCTATATGCAGGAGCACTTCCCGGAGGATTTGGGCCGAGAGCAGGTGGCCGCCGTCGTCGGGCTGAGCCCCTCGCATTTCTCTCACCTCCTGTGCGATCGCATGGACACCAGCTTCCGTGATCTCCTCAACGACATGCGCATCCGCCGGGCGTGCGACTTTCTGCGGCGCACCGAGCGTAGCCTCGCGCAGATCGCCCAGGATGTCGGCTTCGCCGATCAGAGCTACTTCACCAAGGTCTTCCACCGCCATGTCGGATGCACTCCGCGAGAGTATCGCCTCTCTCACGCGCGCCGCGGCCTTTGATCCCCCGGCGCCACATTCCGCCGGCATCACCTTCGATGGCCTCCCCGAGCCGCCTCACGCAGCGACCAACCCTCTTCGAAAATTGCCAAAACAGGGGGCAAAGTTACCACGGCAAACGCACCCTTCTTACAGAACGCGCATGCCTCTTTGCCGTATAATTAGGGTAGAGGACGTCCCTTGATGGCGTCCGGACCCCGAGGCAACCGTTATCGCGCTAGGAAGAGGGATGCAGTCCATGGAGAGAGAGTATTACCTGATGCTAGCCCGCTCGGGCCTGAGGATGCCCATCGGCGCGGATCTGGTCGTCCGGGAGCAGGACGATCCGGATGCGGTTCTAACGGATGGGGCCCGCCTGGGCCGGGCGCTGGAGGAGACGGCTCGTCGCTTCCGCACCCCTCTGGCCGTGCCGCATATGGATCTGGAACTCGAGAAGAAAGCTCTACTGCGGGCGATGGGTGTTCCAGAGACGGAGGCCAGCACCTTCCACTTTGATCGCTGCCCGGATGAAAAGCTACTTGCCAAGGTAGAGGAGGGCCTGCAAGAGGCGCCGGGGGCCCGCCTGCAAGCCGCCTCCGACGCGATCCGCTACATTGCCCGACATACGAACCTGTTGCCGATCGGGATGTGCATTGGCCCCTTCTCGCTGATGACAAAGCTGCTCGCCGATCCGATTGCGCCCGTTTTTCTGGCCGGCATGGGGGTATCAGCGGAGGAGGATGACGAGGTACGCCGCCTGGAGCGCGTGCTGGAACTCGGGATGCGAGTCATTGAACGCGCCATCGCGGTGCAGGTCGAGGCGGGAGCACGGATGATCTTCGTCGCGGAGCCCGCCGCGAACACGGTCTATCTCTCTCCCAAGCAGATGGCGGCGGGGTCCGATGCCTTCGACCGCTACGTCATGGGCTACAATCGGCGCCTGAAGGCGCTCCTCGATGGGCATGGCGTCGATCTGCTCTTCCACTGCTGCGGTGAGCTCACGGACGCCATGGTGGCGCAGTTCGCATCGCTCGACCCCGCCATTCTCAGCCTGGGCAGCTCGCGCCGCCTCTGGGAGGATGCCGCTTTTGTGCCCAAGAACGTCGTCCTGTTCGGGAACCTGCCCTCGAAGCAGTTCTACTCCGATGCGCTGATCACGCAGGAGGATGTAGTGGCGCAGGCGGCAGAGTTGACCGCCCGGATGCGGCAAGCAGGGCATCCCTTCATCCTGGGAACCGAGTGTGACGTGCTGAGCGTGCCTGACTGCCACGTAACCATCATGGGAAAGGTGATGGCCCTCATCGAGGGTGCCGCCACATAGGTGGCGGTGCTTCCGGCCGGCGTGGCGGCGCCGGCCGGAAGCTACACCTGACGCGGCCACTGCGACCCCAGACCTACCGGAGATCCCGGCCGGGCGACGCGGTGGGTCCCACACGCCCGCAGCCCTGCCACAGCGATCCCCTTTGCGCCGGCGGTGCTTACCCGGCCACTCAGAACTCGCACACTTCCGTGCGCACCCCGATGGAAGAGATGATACCGGCGACTCGGTGACACTCATCGCGGTCGGCAAAGTGGACGTAGGCCTGTCCGCGATGGTGGGCTTCCCACGTCTCCATCTCCGCCTCCTCATAGGGGCATCCAGTCGCCAGTTGGAGGATGTGGATCACTTCATCAAACGAGTTGGTGTTGTTGTTGAAGATGATCACGCAATAGTCGCCCTGCCCGGTTCCAGGCAGCCTGGTCTCAGGAAGCGTTGTCGTCTCCATACTCACCACCCATCTTCAAAGGGAGCTCTCCCGGTAGGCTCCACCCGCATCATTTTTCCCAAGGCGGCGCTTCCTCAAAGCTACCTCTCGCGAGTCTAGCCGCGGCGCTCTCATCTGAAGGCGTCTGCCACTCTGATCCCGCACACCACTCCCTCACGTCCCTTGAGGCGAGCAATCCTTGCGCGGTGCCCCGTACAAGCAAAAGGGCCACCGCGAGTAG
>DUUU01000217.1 GCA_012841485.1 Armatimonadota bacterium | reverse complement strand
GCTCCTGAAACGCGCGGTCGAAGCTATTGCGGTTGTGCTCGCGCTTCCAAACCGCGTAGATACCGATAGGAAAGAACGGCTGGCCGTCGATGAGCGTCACGCCATCATCGCGCAGGGTGACGATCCCGCGCGTGCGCGGCTCGCGGATCAGAAGCCACATCTCGTCCGAGAGCGCGTTGCCGCACAGGTCGCTGGCATCCACCGTGATCTGGTGCAGGTTTGGAATCCATGGCGCCTGCGCGGGAGGCCCCTCGAATGAGAGATCCGCGAACGCCACCTCCTCCCCTGGACCGATGTTCGGATGGTCCCAGCCGATGCGGATGTAGGCGGCGCGCGCCTCCGGTGGCGCGACCACGCTCATCTGCGTCTCGTGCCACTGCGGGTCCGCATCGCCAAAATCGATTGGAACCCGCTCCCCGACGGGCCGGCCTTGGGCATCGAGGAAGAAGATCCCGCTTGAGTAGGATCCACTCCCCTCGCCCGCCTTGTCCAGCGGCATCGTGTGGCGCGACCAGAAGCGCACGTGATACGTCGCCCCGCCCTGAACCGCGACCACGGGCGAGGTGAGCGCGAACGCCGTATCGCCCGTGCGCCCGCGGAGGAGCAGCGAGGGCGCTCCGCCCGGCTCACGAGGCTCGCCCTCGCTGATCGAGAGGAGCCCCTGGTAGTTCGCCTTCGCCCATCCCCCGAATCCGGGCTGGATCCCCACGGGGGTAAAAGGCTGTTCCGGGGTGTAGCGGTAGGTGCCGTCCGGCTCGCGCGTGAGCCCGCGTGTCACCAGGCGCCCGTCCACGAAGACGCGCACCGAGCGCGGGTCGATGCCGCTCCCCTCGCCATCGTGGAGCACGAAGCGCACCGGGGCATCCGCCTGCGCGGTTCGCCCCGGGCTCCGGCGGATCAGCACCGGCGGGCGCCGGTCCGGGCCGCTCCAGGCGCGCTCTGTCACCCTCCGGGAGCCGGTGCCCAGCGTCACCGAGCGCACGATGGGGGTCACTGCCGGATCGCTGGTGTGCAGGTGAACGCGGTACTGCGCCCAGGCGTGTGCGCGCGACGCGGCCGGAAGCGGCGCGCCGTTCGCTGGAAAAGCGGCTTGCTCGCTTCCATCCGGGCCCATCCAGGCGGTCCACTCTCCTGGCGCGCCGGCGTCATCCGGGGCCGTGCGCACCCGAAGGAGTACGCGGGTGTCTCGTGGCGTCTCCGCCTGATACGAGAGGCGCGCGCCCGGAGGAATCCGCACCGGACGCGAGATCAACTCGCCGCTCTCCACGTAGCGCGGCGGGTCGGTGAGAATGGAAAGCGAGAGGTCATCCAGGCAGACGTAGGAGCCGGTGGGAAGATTGGGCGAGTCGAAGCCGATGGAGAGGACCGCCTGGCGCGCGTTCTTGGGGATGGTGCCCTGCACCACGTGCTCGCGCCAGCGCTCTGAAACCTCGCCGAAAGTAAACGAGTTTACGCCGGCCTCGTTGCCGGCGGCATCCAGCCATCGGATCCGAGACCAGTACAGCTCTTTATGCCCGTGAATGCGGCGCAGGTCGCGGTTGTAGCAGGCCTGGAAGGAGAGCCGGAACGGGCGCCCGCCCGGCACGGTGTCAATCCGGCGCTCCAGGCCCCAGGCGGTATCGCCCTTCTCATCGGTCCCGGCGATCACCAGGCACGCCTTGCCCGAGTGGGGTTCCAGCTTCGGAGCGGGCTCGCCTGGCACCGCGGCCTCGGGCAAAGTGGGCGGGAGCACCCCAATCCGCAGCCGGTCCTCAAAATTCTCCAGCTTCCAGGCACCGGGGAACTCCTCGAAGCCGTCACGCAAGATGGGAGTCCACTGCCGGGCCAGGCGCAGCGTGGTGCCGTCCTCAATGTCCCTCCCTGAAGCATACTCTACAGCCAACGCAGGGCTTGCGACCAACAGCAGAAGCCCGATCACCATCTGCTCTTTCCACATGGCCATCCTCCGTGCCGGCAAGGTTCAGAACCCGGGAAAGAGAGAGCGCCCGTCGCCTGAGCGAAGGGCCGCTTCCACCATCCCGGGAGTTAGCCGGTAGTTCGGCACGCGCCCGACCTCTCCCTGCGCGAGTGAAAGCGCGGGCAAGGCATCCGCATCCAGAAACGCGAAATAGCAGGGGGGCGCGGCAGGAGCCAGGGAACCGTTTCGCGCCTCCTGGTATCATGGGGAGATGAGGAGGGTCGATGAGTTTCGTTCCGG
>DUUU01000216.1 GCA_012841485.1 Armatimonadota bacterium | reverse complement strand
TCGCCTATGCCCTCTTCTTTCGCCGCGACGTGCGGCGCGCCGACACGCTCGTGGCCAACTCGCGGGGAACGTCCGAGAGGCTCCGCGGCTTCCTGGGTCGGGGCGCTGACGCGCTCGTCCGGCCGGCGGTGGGTGACGCATTCTCGCCCGCTCCGGTAGCCGCGATGGAGGCGTGCCTCGCGCGCCATTCGCTGAGGCGCCCCTATCTGCTCGCCGTGGGCACCTGGGAGCCACGGAAGAACCTGGAGCTCCTGATCGAGACGGTGCGCGACATGAAGCAGGAGGGCCTCATTCCGGAGCACCGACTGGCATTGGTGGGCCGGTCCGGATGGAAGAACAGCCGCCTCGCCGACCTGGTCGCGCGCCACTCCGATTGGGTCTTGCCTCTGGGCTACGTGCCGGATGAGGAGATGCCGGCGCTCTATACCGGCGCGGAAGCGTTCGTCTTTCCTTCGATCTACGAGGGCTTCGGGATACCTGTCCTGGAGGCCCGCGCCTGCGGCACGCCGGTTGTGGCAACCGACATCCCGGAGCTGCGCGAGGCCGGGGGAGGGGACGCGATCTACATCCAACCCACACATTCCAGCCTCCGGGAGGGTATCCTGCGCGTCATCCAGAATCCTCCGGGAAGGCAGGGCCGGCCGACTTCTCTCGCTACCTGGGAAGAGGGCGCGCGAACCCTTGCCACCGTTTTCTCCGCCGCCTTGCCAGCGCACTTCGGGGAAAACGGACGCCTGGCGGACGGGCGTAAAGGAAAGGACGCGGATGGTCGCCACACCCCGTGATGCCGCCTCTGGCGGAGGCGTGGGTCAGCGAGAGGTGCTGGCAGCGCGTCTCGCCCGGCTGATCACGCGGGCTTCCCGGCGCTGCCTCCTCGCTCTGGTTTTCCTCTTCCTCCTTCTGGGCAACCTGCCGCGGCTCATTCCACTGCCGGGCTTCGCGCACAACCAGAACATCATGGAGCTGCTCCTGCTTCTGGCCGGGGTTGGCACCGCGCTCTGTAACCCGCGCATCGCGAAGCTCTTCCTGGTCCGCTGGTTTCCCGTGTGGATGATCATCCTGGGCTCATGCACCTATGGCAGCCTGATCAACGGCTTTGCTATGGGTCCAGCGCTCTACGCGATACGCCTGGTGCTCCTCTGCCTGGCCGGCTTCGCAGCGGGCTACGCGCTCAAGGCCCGGTACGGCGCCAACATCGAGCCCGTCCTCAAGTTAGGGGTGACTGCTTTCACCATCGTGGCGTTCATCGGGCTCGTGCAGTATCGCTTCTTTCCCGATTGCTGGGCGCTTTGGCAGCAGCTGGGCGAAGTGGGCATTGGCTTCGCCGGCGACCCGCATCAGGGCCGGCTGGTCTCCACCTACTTCGACCCCAACTTCTACTCGACGATTGCCTGCCTCTACCTCCTGGCCGCATTCGTCCTGTGGCAAGGCGCCGGGTCGCTCCTCCGGGCGGGTATCGTGTGGCTGATCGCGGCCACCATCCTGCTCTCCGGCTCGCGGACCGGGATCGCCACCCTGGCGGCCACGGTGCTGGCAACCGCGTGGGTCTTCCGCCGCCCCATCCTGCGCGCGGCGCGGACCCTGGTCGTCTCGCGCCGGGCTGCCTACTGCAGCCTGCTCACACTGGCCGTGGCCACTCTCGGCGCGCCCTTCTACCTGCGCGGCGTGACCTACATGTGGTCGCGATTGATGGTGATGGGCGACGACCTCTCGGCCCAGGCCCGGGTGAAAAGTTTCGTATTCGGGCTCGAGCTGCTGGAGGAGCACCCGTTTCTGGGGATGGGTTACAATTACCATAGCATTCCGATGCTCGCCTTCAACGGCCTGACCAGCCTCGACTCCTCGCTGCTGGTGACGCTGGTCAGTTTCGGCCTGATCTTCACCGCAGTCCTGTTCCTGCTGCTTGCGGGATGGGCGGCGCGCACGCGGGCGAAACTGGTGGCCTGGGAGGCCTACGACACCCGGCCCCGGCTCTTCTTCGACCTGTACCTGTGGCATCTGGCGATTGTGATTCTCTTCAGCTCGCAGACCAACAACGTGCTCTACTTCCCCCTCTGGCTGCTGCCCACCCTCATGTTCGGAAGCTACCTGAGCCTGCTCCCCTGGCCCCCGGGAAGTGAGGCCCCGCGGGCGAAGGCGCGCCCCGGGCTCTCTGGAGAACAGACGCCGTGAAGATCGCTATCGACCTCCGCATGCTGCGCCACTCCGGGATCACCAGTTATCTGGTGAACACCCTGCCCCACCTCATCCGCGATCACCCAGAGGCGCACTTCTACCTGCTGGGCGATCCCCGGCAAATGGACGAACACGCGTGGACCCACGCCGAGAACGTCACCCGCACCGAATGCATCGCCTCGATCTACTCGCTCTCGGAGCAGTGGAAGGTGGCGCGCCGGGTTCCAAGAGACAGCGACCTCCTCTGGTGCCCGCACTACAACATCCCGTTGCTCTACCGTGGGAAATTGGTCGTCACCCTGCACGACGCGCTGCACCTGGCGATGCCCCAGTTTGTCGGGGCCGGGCCGCACAAGCGCGCCTACGCCCGGATCATGTTCACGGCCCTGCGCCGGAAGGCAACCACCATCATGTGCGATTCGCGCTTCACGGCCGCGGAGCTGGCACGCTGCATCCCAGGGCCTGAAGCGCAGTTGCACGTCATCTACCTCGGCGTCTCCGAAAGCTGGTTCCACGTGGAGAAAGGCCCGCGGCCCCACGAACGCCCCTACCTGCTCTACGTGGGCAACGTCAAGCCGCATAAGAACCTGAGGCGCCTGCTGAACGCTTTCGAGCTGGTGCGAGACCGGATCCCGCACGACCTGCTGATCGTGGGCCAGCGCGAGGGATTCATCACCCCCGATGACGCGGCCGGGGCCAAGGCGCTGGAGCTGGGGAACCGCGTGCACTTTACGGGCCATGTGGATGACGCGACGCTGCGGCAATGCTATACCCACGCGGATGCGCTCGTCTTCCCATCGCTCTACGAAGGCTTCGGATTGCCGCCTCTGGAAGCGATGGCCTGCGGCTGCCCCGTCGCCACCTCACGCGCGGCTTCGCTCCCCGAGGTGTGCGGAGACGCGGCGCTCTACTTCGACCCGCACAGCGAGACGGATATCGCGGAGAAGATCGAACAGATCGCGAGCGATAGAGAGCTTCGCGCCGGCCTGGTCGCCAAGGGGATAGAGCGGGCGCAGGGCTTCCGATGGCAGGACACCGCAGCCTCCGTGTGGAACGTGTTACGAGCGGCAGGGGCAACCTGAGCGCCCGGTCAACGGGGCCCCGGAAGGTATCGCCCCATCGTGAGGGGCTGAACGCCGCTGCCGGGTGTGAGCGGGCTGGGGCCGGTGTCGGGGCGCGCGTAGACGACCTTCGCCAGGCGCATCGCCCTACGACAGTCACTACACGCGAGACTGCTCTCTCTTGCTTGAACCTTATGTTCTAGCGCGAATGGTTCTTGGTTGTCCTCTTTGGACGTGGCGCTACTGGGCCGAGCGCCATGAGTTTGATGGAGTGTTGGAAGGAAGGCCGCGACCATGCGTGTCGCTATTGTCCACGACTGGCTTACCACCTACGCAGGCAGTGAGAGGGCTCTCGAGCAGATGCTCGCCGTCTTCCCATCGGCCACTCTCTATAGCCTGGTCGACTTCATACCCCCGGACCAACGCCAGTTCTTGCGCGGCCGGCCGGTGAAGACGACGTTCATCCAGCGCATGCCGCTGGCGCGGCGCAATCATCGCGTCTATATCCCGCTGATGCCTCTGGCAATCGAATCGCTCGAGCTCTCGGGATATGATGTCGTCCTCTCCAGCTCCCACGCCGTCGCCAAAGGCGTGCTCACCGGCCCCGACCAACTCCATGTGAGCTACTGCTACTCGCCGATGCGCTATGCGTGGGACCTCCAGCACCAGTACCTGGGCGAATCGGGTCTGCGCTCCGGCGTCCGTTCGCTGCTCGCGCGTATCCTCCTCCACTACATCCGGATGTGGGACGTGCGAACGGCCACCGGTGTCGACCATTTCGTAGCGATCTCTGACTTCATCGCGCGGCGGATCCGGAAGGTGTACCGGCGCGAGGCCTCCGTGATCTACCCTCCGGTGAACGTTTCCGCTCGCACGGTGTGCATGGAAAAGGAGGATTTCTACGTCACGGTATCGCGGCTCGTGCCCTACAAGAAGGTGCCGCTGATTGTAGAGGCATTTTCTCGGATGCCGGAGAAAAAACTGGTAGTTATCGGCGATGGCCCCGAGTTGGGGAAAGCGCGGGCGTGCGCGGGTTCGAACGTGCGAGTGCTTGGCCACCAACCGTACGAGGCGGTGAACGAGTCGATCGCCAAGGCGCGCGCCTTCGTCTTTGCCGCGGAGGAGGACTTCGGTATCGCGCCGGTCGAGGCGCAGGCCTGCGGCACCCCGGTGATCGCCTACGGCAAGGGTGGATCCACCGAGACGGTGGTGCCCGGGACGACCGGGCTCTTCTTCTCGGAGCAGACGGTCGAATCGCTGTGCGATGCCGTATCGCGGTTCGAGGCGTGCCGGTCCGATTTTGACCCGGCTCAGATCCGCGCGAACGCAGAGCGTTTCAGCGAAGAGCGGTTCCGCGAGGAGCTCGGCGAGTTCGTCCGTTCCGCCTGGGCGGCTTTCCAGTCCGACAGCCGTGGCCCCACGCTGCCCGAAGAGGCGCTCGTGCCAACCCGCCGCAACGTCACCGGCTGACGCCGGCTGCCCGCCCTGGCAGCTGGCAAGAGCCGCAGTGAGAGGGTACAGGAGTCGTCGTGAAGATAGTGATCACGGGAGGCGCGGGCTTCATCGGGTGCAACGCAGCCCGGCACTTCATGCAGGGCGGGCATGAGGTCGTCGTTTTCGACAACCTGTCACGCAAAGGGGCGAACGCCAATCTGGAGTGGCTGCGGACTCAAGGCGGGTTTACCTTCATCGCGGGCGATGTGCGTGATAGCCGCCAGGTAACGGACGCGGTTGGAGGCTGCGACGTCGTCCTGCACCTCGCCGCGCAGGTGGCGGTCACGCGGTCGATCACAGACCCGCGCGAGGACTTCGAGACAAACGCGCTCGGCACGCTGAACGTGCTGGAGGCCGCCCGGCTCGCCGCTCATCCTCCCATCATCATCTTCTCCTCCACCAACAAAGTGTATGGCGACATGGCCAACACCCCCATCGTGGAGGAGAGCGATCATTACCGGCTGGCCGACTTGCCTTTCGGCGTCTCTGAGGAGTATCCCCTCAGCTTCCTCTCGCCCTACGGGTGCTCCAAGGGAGCCGCCGACCAGTATACGAGGGACTACGCGCGCATCTACGGCCT
>DUUU01000215.1 GCA_012841485.1 Armatimonadota bacterium | reverse complement strand
GCGTGCCCCACTCTGGCTGCCGGCCGGCATCCTCGCGGCGCAGCTGCTCGACGAACGCTTCGACCTGCCTGCGCGGGAAGCGCACCCGTTGGGCCGCGAAATCGACTTCGGCGCCCCATTCGCGCAGGGCGCGGCACATCTCTTCGTTCTCGCACAGAACGCCCACCCGCGCGAGGACCTGGAGCACGCCTTCGGCAAGTGGCTCGATCTGCTCGCTCTTAAGCAAGCTTGTCTGGAACATTGGCTCCCCCCTCTTCCGCCACGCGGCTTTGCCTCAGTTCCACGCCCGCGGCGCGCCTCCTGCCGCGCCGAGATCATCAACGGCGGGGAACCTTGGGCGGGGGGATGGCGGCGTGCGCGAGCGTTCCGACCGATTGGTGGGGGAAGGGGCAGTGCAGATCGGACCTTCGGTTGTAAAGCCTGCTCAGAAAGCGACCTGGCCGTTGAACGATTCGCAGACCATCTGGAGCATCTGCGGATCCTCCACCTTGCCGGCGATGAGGAGGACGGTGCGGCCATCCACCTCGGCGGTGGCAAGCTTCACCTTCTTGGCCGCCATCTCGGCGCCGATGGTATCGGCGAGGGCCTTCTGCGTCTCGGTGGCGTCGTCGTGGCTGGCGAAAGAGTAGCCGGTGACAGACTCCTGGGCCAGGTTGCCGAGCTGCGCGCAGATCTGGCGGGTCTGGATATCATTCAGACCCAGGGTGACTGCCCAGGCGGGCGGTTCCTTGCTGCTCTTCTTGCCCCCTTTGCCGCTCCCGACGTTGTACGGGATTCCTACGGCGTAGTAGCACTGAACGCAGACAATGGTTCCTTCCGGGTTATCGGTTCCACAACGCTCGCAGAGCACGGCAGCGGGTCCTTTCCTGGTGCGGGCCGGCGGAGCGGCCGCAGGGAGCGTGATCGATCATGGCTCCTTCTCAGACATAATGGCTATTCCTCGTCAGAGGCGGACTTCCTGCTAGATTCCTCCTCCTCATCTTCGTCGGGCAGGATGCCGCGCGCCCGGAGAACTGCCTTGGGCACCTCTCCTGCCCGGGGGCGGCCGTGGCGTCGTCCGCGCCAGTCCAATCGCCGCTCCTTTTCGAGGGGCACTTCCTGGATGATGTGTACCTTTACCGCCCGTGGACCGCGCGCCGTCTGCATCACGTTGAAGCGCACGCCCTGGCCGGGCGTGAGGTACTCCCGCTCCGAGTCGGCGATGTCGGTGTGATGCACGAAGATCTCATCGCCGTTCTCGGCGGTGATGAACCCGAAGCCACGGTTTCGATCAAAGCTTTTCACAATCCCTTGCATCAGTGCCTCCTCTGGCGGTCTTGTCTCGCGGGGGCGTCCTCGCGGAAGAGGGAATCGGGTAGGCCGGTATTTACTTTGTAGTTGCGAAAGGTTGCCGTCACGGTGCCTCGCTGCCCGGCCATGCGCAACCCCGAGTCGTCGCCAGGCGCGCCGAATGGCGTGTCGGTTTCAGGCAGCTGGAAGCGCGCCACGGTTCGCGACGGAAGCCAGAACCGCTCCCGCACGCGTTGGTAGGTGATCTCCAGGGTGATGGCATCGCCCCCTGGCGTCGCGCTCGTCATCTTCAGGACGTTCCAGCGCTCGCGGTCGACATGGGCGTACACCGGGCGGCTGGGATCCTCCCCTTTGGGGGTCAGCTTCAGCCGGTAGGTAGGCCGTCCCGCCACATGGCCCGTGCCGAGTACCTGCGCCGTGAAGTGTTGGCCCAGGCCGGCAAAGGGGTCGCCAGGCAAGAGGGCGCCCTTCGGCAGGATGGCAAAGCCCTTCAGCGGCTCGAGCTTCGTCTTATCGGGGGCCCTATGAAAGACGCGGATCGTGGCGTCTGGAACCCGAACCCCTTCCATCTCCACATGGATGCTCACGTCCACGGTATAGTCGCGGATCCCGGAACGAGCTTCGCGAACGTGGCGCAACACCTGCTCGCCTGTGGGCAGAGACCATGCTGGCGACGCCAGGGCGAGGAGAAGAAGCACTATCACAACAGGAAGCCAGGGACCTTCGAGAGCGCCTCCCGCTCCACCCAATCGATAGCCTCGCCGGAAGGGCCCCCGAGCAGGGCCGGCACCGGTGCCGGCCACCCCGTTCGCCGTGAGAAGAGCGCGCGTGCGAGGCGTGGCCCCTGGCAGATTCGGTGGAGGCTCAGCACGGCGCTCTGTAGCCCGGCACGCAGAGCAGGTCTTGCTTCCCATAGGCACAGTATACCACCGAAGTGCGCCCCCTGCAACACTGCTCCAGGTGCAGGTGCCTCTTGTGCACAGGGAGAGTGGGGCAGGGCTTGAGCGTCGGTTGGCGAACGGATCCATTGAGTGCTGAGAGCCTGCGTGGCAGTTACGCGCGGCCGCGCCTCAAGACGGCAGGCAGTGGACCTGCCTGCTTTATGGAGGTCATGGAGATGTCATCCTCTGTT
>DUUU01000214.1 GCA_012841485.1 Armatimonadota bacterium | reverse complement strand
CCGCTACATCGAGACCTGGTATAACCGGAAGCGGTTGCACTCAGCCCTCGGCTACATGGCGCCGGACGAGTACGAGAGCCTGGTCGGTGCCGTGTAGCAAACTGTCCACGAAATCGGGGCAGGATCAAATGTCATAACCCTACGCCGAAATGTCGTGACCCTCACGGGCCGCACTCCCCGCAGCACTGATGCACTCGCGCAGCGCACTCCTGATGCCGTCGAACGTGTAGCAGTTGCGCCCCATGTCACCGCGCTTCACATTCCCCCCGTCCTCGTCCTTGTATGGACGCAGGCGCTCGATCTGCTGGCACGTGATCAGTCCCCTGGCGTGCAGTCCAGCAACAAGGTTGCCCATCTGTTTCGCGCTCATCCCACCTCTACGCGCAAGCTGCTGGCGCGACACATAGACACCCTGGCGCGTGCCCGCGTAGTCCTGCTCGTGCTCGTGCGACAACAACACCATGAGCGCGTAGCACTCGCTCGTGGAAAGCGGTCCTTCAGGCGCATCATCCCATCTAGCGCTTCTGACGCGTGTGTCTCGGGGCCTTGTTTCCACATCCTCAACATCATAGGCATCCTGAGATGCAGGAAATGCTCCTTGCGTCCAGTTCCTGACCAGCTTTGTGGGGAGAGACGTGAAACCAGGGTGCGCCCTGTCAGGATGCTGTCTCGCAACCTTGGCAACCTCGGAGTGGAACGGCTTCAGTGACCACTCCTCACGGACCCCCTTTACACGGTGCAGGACCATCCCTTCCTTGGCGAGGCGGCGAAGCCTCTTGCGTAGCGCATCGACCGTGCAGTTCATCTGCCTTGCCAGGGTCTCAACTGACGGCCACACCCATTGGCCCTTCTGCCTCGCGTAGGACATCATCATCGCGATCAGGACGTGATCGGCGGGCTGCAGCCCCAACTCCTTCGAGAAGATCAGCGCGTTGTGCGGGATCTGCACGTGCGCGTTGTCGTCGATTCCCCAGAGCATCTGGAGCCGCTTTGCGTCCTTCCTCTCTTCCTCCATAGCCTCCTCATCCATCAAGTGCTTGATCATCTCCTGTGCCTCAGCCGTACACGCCGTGGACACCGAGGCGCATCGGCGTGCCGATGCGCAAACGCCGTTTGCCCTCGGACTGCAGGTCCTCGGTTAGCCAAAGGCGATGCAGCCGTGGCACCTAACCTCTTGCGGAGCGACGCACCCAGGACCACCATCAACGTTCCGGGTTTGGTCTGCCTGCTTGGCGTCAGGCTACGGATCCACGGATCTGGCCCGTGCCGCGAGCGGCAGAGGAACGCGAGGCCCCCGAGCGGTACTCGGGGGGCTTCTTCAGACCGACGAACGGCCCGATGGGTCGCGCAACTACGGGACTCTGGTCGTCCTTCGGCTGAAGGCGCATCGGCCAGCCACGGGTTCACCAGCGCCCCGCAGCGTTCCACAGCACCTCGCAATCGCAGTGACCGCCAAGCTCCTGGAGCCTGATCGTGTTCCTGCGCACATCCAGGCCGTGTGCATGAAGCCAGCGCTCGGTCTTCGCCAGCGTGCCGTCGCACGTCCATCTGAGGGCCTTGATGTCGTCGGGATCAGACATACGGAAGTCGCAGCCATTCGGCCCCTCCAGGAAGGCCACCAGTTCATCCAACTGTTCGCGCGCCATCAAGCCGCTGGTCGGCTCTTCGTGGACCAGAACCAGGGTCTCCGCGCGCCTATCGCGCTGCTCATCGAGGATCACGATCTCGACGGGTTCCATGCTCTTCACCCGCTCGTCACACTCCATACTCGTCACTACGGTTCTCCTTCCATCGCTCACGTGCTCGGCTTGCCTCCGGCGACGATCCCGAGTGGCCCTTCCTGAGCCACCACACCCGCCTCCGGGAGCGGCGCAGGGCTTCCGGCGCTGCGTCCGTTCCACTGCATCCATTCGCGCACACCCAGTAGCGGCGAGGAAGTCTCCCGCCTCTTCCTGCCTTGGGAGTCCACGCCTCACCGCAGACCCGGCACCGCAAGATCATCGAGCCGCGCCGTGCGGCAGTGAGGTCCGCGATCTCCACGTTCGCCTTCGCGAGTTCGTGGGGCGTACAGCGCCGGGGCCGACCTGGGCCTTCGGACGGGCACGCCTGTCGGGGTTCCCCAGCAACCAATGGGGTCTCTCTCCTTTCGTCACATGAGGCACAAGTAGGCCCGAAACGGGCCGTAGGGGGACGTAGACGACCGTGGCTCAGGACCAGATCGGCTCTGCAGCGAGTGGTGAGGAATACCTGGGGGGGCGCGATGGCGGACTACCTGCTCAAGCTGCCACGCTCGTCATCTCTGGGCGGCACTCGATTGCTCCAGCCCCGCATTCACCCGGTTAGACTGGTTGCCGGGATGGTTCGTTCCACCCGCAGCGCGGATGCCCGTGCAGTGGACGCGGGAGAGCCAACCCGAGGAGTGCCTGGGATCCCCGGCAACGGCATGGGGGTGGGTTGCCGGTGCGAAAACGACACTGGTATACCCCCTCGGTTCGCGCCGCAGTCCCTATCATACTTACGCTGCACCCTCAGGCGTGTCTCGCATCCGGTCGAGCATCGCGAACACCTCTGCCCAGTATTCCGCCGACGGCTCCGCTGGTGGGGGGTCGGCATGGACGATTGCTGCTCCGAGCCAGTTGCAGGCCATTGTCGCGGCGCTCAGGTCGGGGTGCGGATCATGCACATCCGGCCCGCCCTCTGGCAGGAGGGCATTGAGGACGGCTTCCAGATCGCGGTCGGCCTCACAGGTCCACTCTGGCCCGTCGATGGTGGCTTCCACGCCCTCGAACTCGATGGTCACTGCCACGGCAGGTCCTCCTTACCTACTATACGCCAACCTATGACGCATGTCTCACGGTGTTCGGTTTGGTGGGCAGGGGCCGGGGGCGGTTCCCCCGGTCCCCGGCGCGTCAGGCGCTGAACGTCTCGCGGAGCACTGCCAGAAGGCGGCGCAGGTAAGCCTCCGCGCCCATCTCCTCGACCATCCGCTTGTTCGCGGCTACCCATGTATCGTCGTCGATGACGCGGGGATACTGCCCCACCCCCGTATAGACGGGGTTGCTGATGACCTTCGCCACGTCCTCGGCGGACCACTTGTCTCTGCTCATACTCTCTCCTCTCGTTTCCACACTGGCCTGCTTCGTCATCCTGATTGGCCGCTCGCTCGTGCTGTGTCTGGCGGGCCTCGCGGCCAAGGGCGCGCAACGGCCCGTCCGCCGCAACCAACCACGATGTCCGCGCACTCCGATCCTGACACGGCAGGGGCGGGCAACTCTCGCCGCCCGCCCCTGCTTCGACGCCCGCTATCTACCTTACGCACAGCCAGCCGTGACGTCTCACCGGACAGCAGCACCACTGGAAGCCAGGATCTCCGCCACATCGACCCCGTGCTCTCCGAGGTAACGCCGGATCTCGTCGTGCGTCGCGCGCTCGAACACGAGCCGCACCATCGCCACCTCTCGGATTGCGGCGGGCACCTGCAACCAATGCTCCCAGGCCGGGAAGATCGGTTCGCCCTTCGGTCGGGTGATGCCCCGGTGCAGGCAGCGCAGCACGTCCGCTGCGTTGCGGCACTGAGCCAGGTCCAGCCCGATCCAACGGGCGTTCCAGTAGATTCGCCTCACCAGCCGCTTCAGCAACAAGCACTCTCCCTTCTGTGTCGTCGTTCGCGCCGGGGCTTCGGCCTCGGCTCCATCCTACTTACCTTACGCTG
>DUUU01000213.1 GCA_012841485.1 Armatimonadota bacterium | reverse complement strand
CTAGAACGCGCCCCCCCGCGACCACGGGCGCTGCGATCACCGAATGCACCCCCAGCGCCCGTAACGCGCGGTTCTGCTCATCGCCCTGCCATGAGGGCGGCGAAAGCGTGTGAGAATCGCACACAAAGACGGTCTCGCCGGTGCGAAGAGCGTGGGCCTCCGGCAGCGGTGATTCCAGCGAGGGCACCAACCGCTCGAACCGGGCCACTTCCTCGGGGGAGACCTGCTCGCGATGCACCACCATGGCACGGCGAATGGCGCCCCCTTCCTCGATGAGGTCCAGCACGGCCCAATCAGCCAGCGCGGGCACAGCCAGTTTCGCCACGCGCTGCAGCGTCTTCTCATAGTCGACTGACGAGGCGAGGAGCGCGCTGGCCTCCCCCAGGAAGCGGGCTCGCTCCTCGGCGCGCTTCTGGTCATCAATATCGGTCGCCGTGCCGAACCACCTTACGATCCGGCCATCCTCGTCGCGAACGGGAACCCCACGGCTCAGGTACCAGCGGTAGGTGCCATCGGTTCGCTGGGCACGATGGGCCATCTGATAGATGGTCCCGGTGCGCACCGCGTGCTCCCAGGCCTCAACGGTGGGTTGCACATCTTCGGGATGGAGGACAGGCTCCCACAACCAGTTGCCGTTGGCATCGCGAGCGAAGCCTCGGAATTCGTGCACGCGCTCGTTGTAGTAATCCACGGTGCCATCCGGGCGGGCAGTCCAGACGAGTTGGGGCATCGCGTTGGCCAGCTGACGGAAGCGCGCCTCGCTCTCTCGGAGTGCTTCCTCGGCGCGCTTGCGCTCGGTCACATCGCGGATCACGCTGACCAGAACGCGTATGCCATCGATGGTGGCGCCTCTGGAGCTGATCTCCACCGGAAAAGTGCTGCCATCGCGACGGCAGTGAAGCGATTCGAAGAGGATTCCGTGGGCATCGGCCTCGGCCATCTGTTGAGGGGCCAGCCCCTCAGTCTCGGGTGCGCGCAGTTGGTGCACCGTCATGCCCAGCAACTCCTCCCGAGAGTACCCATAGGCTTCCACGGCGGCGGTGTTCACCTCCAGGAGATGACCGTCCTCGCGGCGCATGAAGAGGATGATATCTCGGGAATGAGCGGCGATCAACTCGTAGCGGCGCAGCGCAGCCACGGCCTGCTTGCGCTCGGTGATGTCGAACGCCACGGTGATGAGATAGCACTCGCCCCCGATCTCGACCGCGGATCCGGAGAGGAGCACGGTGAGCGCCCTCCCATCGCGCGCGTGCAGCATCGCTTCCAGGTCGCGGACCCGACCGTGCTCGCGGATCAGGCTCGCGTAGCGCTCGCGCTCTTCCTCGCTCGCGAAGACCCCCATCTCCACCGAAGTGCGCCCCACCGCTTCCTCGCGCGACCATCCCAGCGCGTGCTCGAACGCCTCATTCACGCGCACATAGCGGCCGCTCTCAAGATGGCTCAACACCACGATAGCGGGCGTCTGGTCGTAGAGCGCGCGCATCTGCTGCTCCGACGCGCGCAGCTCGGTGGCGAGGGCATCCAACTCCTTGTTGGTGGCCTGCAATTCCGCGTTGGTCTGGCGCAGCGCATCCGCGATCTGCTTGCGCTCGCTGACATCCTCGACGATGAGAACGGCGGCCAACACGCGCCCCCGCGGGTTTCGAAAAGGTACGGCGCTGATGCAGAGCACCTCGCGGGTGCCATCAGAGCGCTCGACCGTAATCTCCTCCGCGGTCACCACCTCGCCGCGCATCGCCCTGGCGCTTGGCCACTCCTCCGGCAGATAGCGTCGCCCGTCGGGGTGGAATCCCTTGGCCTCAATCCACTCCGCCATCCGGGTGCAGCGAGAGATCGGCCCCCCGAGGAGCTCGGCCATCCGCTCGTTGCTCTTCAGAATCACCCCGGAGGGCGCCTCCACGACCGCGACCCCGATCGAGACCGCGCCCATGATCGCGCGGAACAACTCTCCTGGCGTCAGTTCCTCGTGAGGGCGCGAGGTCTGCTCCCCCTCGGATGGAGCCTGCCGCCGGAGCCCGCGGCGACGGTTGGCACGAACGCCTTGCGCTTCCCCCCCCGGCTCTCCGCGGCGCCTGCTTCGCTTTGGTCTTTTCCTTGCGTCTCCCACTCTGCTCTCTCACCTTCACCGCAGGGCGATGCCATGCGCCCCATGCTTGCGAGTATCCTACACTCCCCATTATACCCGTAACGGGGGCGTGCTCTACTGCCATCGCCCGAACAGCAGAGTTCATTCCACCAAAGCGGGGGGGACAAAACCCGAGAGAAGGCAAAGGCACTGGAAGCCCAAGGCCGGGGAGCAAAGCGCAGGCAGGCTCCCGAATGCGCGAGTGGCTATGCGTGATCCAAGCGCGTCTTGGCCTCGTTCCAGAGGCGGTCCATCTCCTCCAGCGACATCTCGGCAAGGGGAGTATCCTGCTCTTGCGCGCGGGCTTCGATGTAGCGAAAGCGGTCGCTGAAGCGGCGGTTCGCGGCGTGGAGGGCATCGTCTGGATCGACGCCGGCTTTGCGCGCCAGATTCGCCACGGCAAAGAGGAGGTCGCCAATCTCGTGGCGCACAGCCGCCTGATCGCCGGCCGCGAGCGCCTCGCGGGCTTCCTCTGCCTCCTCGCCCACCTTGTCGAGGACATCGGTGGCTTCTTTCCAATCGAAGCCCACTTTGGAGGCGCGGCGCGTCAGCTCGAAGGCGCGCTGGAGGCTGGGCATTGCGCGGGGGACCGCGTCGAGGAGCGACTTCCGATGCGCGGTCAGGCGCTCGCCCGCCTTGATCTTCTCCCAGTTGTCCAGCACCTCATCGGCGCCAGAAACCTCGGTGCCGCCGAAAACATGCGGATGCCGGCGGATCAGCTTCTCCACGATGCTGCGGATGGCATCATGGATGTCGAAGCGGCCCTCTTCCTCGGCGATGCGCGCATGAAAGACCATCTGCAAGAGGAGATCGCCCAGTTCATCCGCCATGCGCTCGTCGTCCTGATCGTCGATGGCATCGAAGAACTCGTAGGTCTCCTCCGTGAGGTACTTCTTTAGCGTCTCGTGGGTTTGCTCGCGGTCCCACGGACACCCGTCCGGCTTGCGGAGGGCGGCCATCACCTCGACCAGACGCTCGAAGGAGGTGGCGGGCCGGCGCTCCATCGCCGGCACAAAGAGGCTGGTCAGATGGTCAACGCTCACCCGGTCGAGGCGGTAGAGCGGGATCGTCTCCTGCTCATCGCGCCCCTCCACCCCGGCACCGCGCACCACGGTCACTGGGTAGTCATCCGGATAGACATCCATCAACGACAGCTTCACCTCGCTGGCAACGGCCACGTCGTAGAGCCCGAAGATGAAGAGGGGGGCAATGCCCTCGGGGCGGAACCGGCCCACATCCGGGGCATGGAGCACCTCGAGCGCGGTGTTGACAGCCGCGCGCAACACGGCGAGCGTGGCATCGAGCGAGCTCACCGAGGGGATCAGGGTGAGGGGGATTCCCTCGGCGTCACACTGCGCGACCAGGAGGGTCACCGTACGCTCGCCAAGGAGGGGGGATCCGGGCACCGCGTAGACCACATCGCCGGCGCGCGCCTCCTCAAGGACGGCGCCGGCGATGCGCTGGTACAGCTCATCGAAAGAGCACGCGCTCTCGTAGAGGGAATCGTAGGACTCGGCGCGCATCCCCTTCGCTTCGAGAGCGTCCACCACCGGGTGCTGGCGCGTGCGCAACAGCACGCGCGGGGCGCGGGTGAGCGTCTCGAGAGCCGAGACCGAGAGCCCGCCGAGGCTACCCGGTCCCAGCCCGACGATAGTAACTATTGGCCACCTCCCACATTAGGCCACGCTTCGGGGTGCTTGGGCAGCTCCTTGAAGCGCTCGATGTTGATCTCGATATTCGCCTTGCGGCGCAGATCGCTCACCAGCTTGGCCTGGTAGTAGGTGATCGGATCGACCCCTTCCGGGATCTTCTCATCCTTGAAGCGCTTCTCCAGGAGCAGCTGCTCGCGGATGCGCTCTTGCCACTCGGCATACGTGCCACTCTTCGCCTCGCGGTGTTCCTGAATCTGGATCACCTGGAAGCCCTTGG
>DUUU01000212.1 GCA_012841485.1 Armatimonadota bacterium | reverse complement strand
GAAGGCAGAGTGAGGGCCTCTCCGAGAGCCCCTTCTCCAGGAGAGACTCGTCTCTCCGTGCGGTTTTTCGGATAGGCTGAAAGAAGAACGCGGAATGCGGGACGGGCGACGCGCGTCCCGCATCCCGCTTCTCGCAGCGCCAGAAGGAGGAAGAGGATGCCTGCGAATGATGGAACACGGGCGCGCGGCCGGGGACGCCGTGCCGGAGGCGGGCGCATGCTGATCTCCTTTCCCGCATGCCCTCCCCAAGAGGAGAAACAGACGACGATCAACCCGGTTTGGGGCACTGTTGCCCTCATCGCGGCGCAGGCGGTCATCGCCTATCTGGCAGGTGTTCGGCCCGGTGCCGGCGGTGGTGGCAGAGGCGGTGGACGCGGCCGGCAGTGGTAAGAACGGAATGGGGGCGAGACGCGTGAGTGAGTGGATGCGGGCCGGGGCATCCCCGGCGGCGGAATCGAACGCGGCGCCGGCACTGAGCCGGGCTGAATTGAAGCAGGTGGCCATCGTCAGCGGGAAGGGCGGTACCGGGAAGACCTCCATCGCCGCCTCCTTTGCCGCCCTGGCCACGGAGAAGGTTCTGGCGGATTGTGACGTGGATGCTGCCAACCTTCACCTGCTGCTGCACCCCGAGGTGCGCCAGCGGCAGGAGTTTCACGGGGCCAAGGTTGCTTTCCGTGATGCGAGTGCGTGCCGCGCCTGCGGCGAATGCGAGCGACGCTGTCGCTTCGCGGCGATCACTCGGGAAAAGGTGGATGTGCATGCCTGCCAGGGCTGCGGGCTGTGTGTTCTGGCGTGCCCAAACCATGCGCTCGCCCTGGAGACGGTGGCCTGCGGTGAGTTCTTCCTCTCCGACAGCCGTTACGGTCCGATGGCGCACGCTCGCCTCTACCCCGGAGGCGAAAGCTCCGGGCGCCTGGTCACCGAAGTACGCCGGCATGCCGAGGTGATGGCGATGGGCGCCAATCTGCGCCTGATTCTCATCGATGGCCCGCCTGGTATCGGCTGCTCTGCAACGGCTGCGCTGGTAGACGTGGATCTGGCCGTGGTGGTGACGGAGCCGACGCCGGCCGCACAGCACGACATGCTGCGCCTGCTGCTCCTGCTGAAGCACTTCGGCATCCCGGCGGCGGTGATCCTGAACAAGGCAGACCTCGATGACGCGAATCGCCAGAGCATCCTCCAGATGTGCGAAGCGATGGGCGCGACCGTGATCGCCCAGGTTCCCTTCGACGACGCCGTGACGCGCGCGATCGCGGCCGGCCGTCCCCTGATCGAGGTCGATGAGGGCCCGGCCGCCCGGGCGATTCAGGATGCGTGGGCTGCCACGTGCCAGCTACTGGAGTGCGCCACCATCTGAGCCCCACTCCCCGACAGGCTGATGGCCACCTGGAGGCATGACGCGATGGGAAACCGAGACCGAAATGCCGGCCCCCCTCGGACTCCTCCGCCACAGCCTCGTGGTAGCCCGGGGCCGGTGCGGGGTCGGATGGCAGGGAGGGGCGCGGGTGGTAGATAGGCTGCGAGACGCGCACTCCCCTATCCGCGTCCGCCCCCTTCATCAGCGGTATCGACGCCGGCCGGGGAGCGTCGGCCCAGGCTCAATAGATGACCACGAGATCGCCGATTGCCGTCTTCCGAAAGAGGGGCGCGGCGTCGTTTCCATGCAGGCGGACGCAGCCATGTGAGGCCGGCCGGCCCAGCTTGCGGTACTGATTGCGCGATGTCTGGTGGATGTAGTGTCCATTGAGGTAGCCCATCGCGTAGGGCATCTTCCACTCCGGGTCGATGTTCGAGACGTGGTCGATATCCTTCACCCGGATACGAAAGGTGCCATAGTGATCGTGAGGGGCATCCGGGTGCTGATTCAGCGGCAGGCGCTGGTGGGAGCTGGCGCCCGAGCAGAGGTAGACCGCTGTCAGCCGGCCACCAGCCTGTGTGTAGAGGCGCTGACGCGTTCGCTCCGAGAGGTGGATGAAGATGCCGTCTCGGGTTTCCTCGGCCAGTTCTCGCGGCCGGAAAGAGAGCGTTGTCTCCACCCTGCCGAGCACCTTGAACGAAGCGTCCATGGGCTCCGCGCGCAAGACGAAGGCGATGTTGTCGATCCAGGGCACGCTCCAGGCGTGTCGCTTCCGCGCGGCCGGAGCTCTCGCGATCGGGAGAGTCTGAACCCCGCGCCTTGCACCGCCCAGGCGTGCGCGTTCCGCGACGACGCTTAGTCGAACCCATGCCACCTGTGGCCCGGACTCCCAGGTGATCTCCAGGGGGGTGCCCTCCACCGCCTCCGCGGTCTCCGTTTTCAGCGCGAGCAGATCGGGGAGCACCGCCGGCGCGGCGCCATCTGGCGGCGCCGTGGCTTGAGAGACGAGGATCTGCTCCGGGAGCGGCATCCCTGGCTTCCAGTGGCATTCTACCGCGGGGCCGACCATCACCGGCTCTGCGCCCTCCTCGCTATAGCGCACGTAGAGCGCATTCTCATGGATGTAAGCCAGCCACGGGCCTTCCGGGCAGGCCACCGCGCTTGCGCCCCGAGGGAGATCCCGCGGCCGGCGCGGGGCAGGGGGCTCATCCGTCACGTGCTCGCCCGCCGTAGTCAGCGCCATCCATCGGTCAACGCCCTCGCGGGTTTCACGGTAGATGAGCCGACCGCCAAGGCGCGTCTCGTAGCGGAAGCGCACGCGCGTCGCATCCTTCAGCGCCTCGCGGCGTAAAGAACCGGAGACGGCGTCCCAAATGGCCATGGCGCTGCGCCCGGTGGGCAACTGGGTGGGCACCGCGATGTGCCGGGCATCGCCAAACCACGCCGGCGCCTCGCAGATCCCCGGGATCGAGAGGGTGTGCAACACCTGGCCGGTGTTCGCGGAGAGGATGACGACTTCGTCGCGATTCTGATGGCGGAGCGCCACGCGCCTCCCATCGGGCGCGAAGGGACTAGCGCCGTCGTTGGGCACGAGCAGCCCCTGACCCAGCAGTCTCGACCGTCGGCTGGCGAGATCCAGCGTCCAGGCCGCAAGCACTCCCTTCGCGTTGGCCGTTTCCAGGAGCCCGATGCGCCCATCGGGGCTGACGCGGAAGCGGCGCACCTGCTTCCCCGGCGCGAGTGACGCCTGTGGAATGCGCACTCCCTTGGTCGAGACGTTCGCCATGTAGAGCGTGCCGGATGGATTCAGGAAGAGCAGCGTCCGTTCGTGATCCGGGGTCTGTTGAGCGAAGCCAGGCGTGCTGAGAAGTAAAAGGAGAGCGGATAGGAGCAGTATCTGCCGGCCCAAGGGTACCAAGACGTGTGTGACCTCCTCGCACAGGCGCTGCCTGCCATAATCATAGGCATTGTTCGCCGCAGCGAGAGGGGCTTCCTTTCAGTGGGCAGCGCCAGCAGTAGGGACACCGGGCGTTGGGCGAGGTGGGACGCCGCTTCCCCCCCCCGGCAGGTTCACCCCCGGAGATCGTTCGACCTCAGTGAGCGCGGCGGTAGAAAAGGCGCTTGCCGCACGCGGGTCCGCGATCGCCCAAACGGCGCTGAAAAGTGCGCGCGGCAAGCGCCCGGAGGCCCGCCTCGGAAGGGCTCCCATGGCGGCCTCCCTGATGAATTCGGTCTGGCGATGACCGGACTCGCTACTTCTCGGTTGTTCGATCCGAACGGAAGAGGGCGCGCAGGGCGAGGGGAATGCCGGCCGCCAGTACGGCTACCCCTGTCACCTTTGCCGCGGCCCGGCGCTGGGCTTGAGGGCCCGACGCGCCTCGCAGCTGCGCCATCAACGACGCGCCTTCCTCGAAAAGACGCAACCCCGGCGTATAGAGGGGCCCGAATCCCATCCCGTCGATCATCTCGTGTTGTATGTATGACTGGGGCACGGGCCAGCCGGGCACGTAGATGACACGCGGGTCATACTTGTACTTATCGGGTGCCAGGTCTCCCAGGACGATGTATGGTCCGTCCTTCACGTGCTGCTCGAACTCCGGGTCTTCCGCTCTTCCAAAGAGGAAGGTGGGCGTGCCTTTTGATGTGAAGAGGCGCCACAGGTCATTCTCCAGCCAGGCGTCGGCAATCGTTTTCCAATGCCCGAGGGTGGCCTCCAGGGGGGCATCCTCGCCGACGATCACGCGGCAGGGGTAGCGATGCACACTCGGGTCTGCGGGGCGCGCGCACACGCATGCGTCCTCGAAGGCGGCGCCGACGATGGTGATTCGCGCCGGGTCAAAGAGGCCGGCGCCCACATTCGCCGCTTCCTTGGCCATGCGCAGGTGTCCCCACTCCAGGCCGAAGAGCCGGCAGAGGGTGACATCCAGGGCGACCGGGTCCACCGAGGCCAGCAGCCATCCCCACCAGAAGGGATGGTTCTGGCCGGGCCCCTGGCCTTCACCGGCAACGATGCCGTCCATGAGATTCAGCGCCGGCGGGAACCGGCGCAGGTAGAGCGCATTCCCGCGGTAGTAGGCCGCGCCATACCGCTGAAGGTAAAGGCGATAGCCCATCGGCATGATGCCCACCCAGTTCTTGCAGGCGCCGGAGATGGGGTCGATGAAGTGCGTCTTTGCCTTCGGCAGGTTGATGATCACATCGGCGCGCTCCATGATCTCGGGCGCGGGCATATACCGCAGTTCACCGGCATCTTCGCCAAAATCGTACACCTTCTCGGCAATCTCATCCAGGTAGATCAGGTGCGCCCCGGTCTCCTGCACCGCCTGCGCCATCCCGGTGAGCGCCATCACCTGGCGGCTGCGCTGGGCATGCCCGGACGCCTCGGCGACCCATACTTCTTTCGCTCCCGCGCGGAAGCAGAGACGGATGAGCGCGCGCACGAGGCGCGGTGATGTGGTCGAGCCGGAGAGCGCGGCGCGGAAGAGCGTCTGGTTCGGCTTCAGGAGCACCTTGGCGCCCGGCGATACGAATCGCGGCAGGCCCCCGAGCGGCGCGAGCACCTCCTGGATCGCCTGCTCAATCGCGTCCTCCTTCAGCTTCCGGTCCGGCAAGCGTGCCAGTGCGACCTGCGCGCGGCTCTGATCTCTGCCTTCGGAATCCATGCATTCCCTCCCGCGCGGTGGGCTGGCCGGATGAGAGGAGACACGCGAGGCCTCCTCGGGCCATCCCTGGTGGGCGAATCGTTGACTGCTTTACCCATCGGGGCCTCGCTTCAAACAGCGAGACTCGTTCCCATCGCGTGCTTGCCGTGCCGCGGGTGGATAGGGGCAGGGAGGGCGAGCGAGAGGGTAAGGAGAAGCCCCGGCGAGGCTCACGGCTTCGGGCGCGTCATGGAGCCTCGCCGGGGCATGCCAGAGGGGGCGGCTACTGCACGAGGGTATCGAACCACTCCAGCGTCTGGAGGAGGGCCATTCCGGACGCGGTGACGTGGTCGCCCGTGAGGGGCACCAGGAGCACGTCGCTGCCTCGCGCTGTGAGCGCCGCCTGGGCGACGACGGAGTTCTGATAGGGCACTTCCTGGTCACTCGTGCTGTGGTAGAGGCGGATCGGGGCAATGGCGTGCCAATCGTGGAGATCATTCTCGCGCAGGCGTGCCCGCACCGGGTGGTCTGGATCCGACGCGAGCGCCTGGACGAAGGAGGGCTGCAGCATCGCCGAGAGATCAACCCCCGAACCGATCTGCCCCAGCGCCTCTTCGAGAGAGAGCTCTCCCGCCGCGGCCCGCCGTGCGAGGGTGTCGTAAGGCGGTTGGAACACCTGCGAGAAGGACGAGAAGAGGTCGTAGACCGTCTCGTAGGAGACGAGGAGGTAGAAGAGATACCTGGGGGTGTTCGCCGAGGGAGTGGCGAGCGCCGCGTCGAGGGTAGTGCCCGAGAGGTCATACGGCCCGGCGGCAGGCGCCGAAGCCGTCACCGTGAACTCATCGGAGTGCTGCCCCTCGATCAGGCGGTGGAGGGCCATGGTGGCGTGCCCGCCCTGCGAATAGCCGGCCAGGAAGAGCTGGCTGTTGAGAAGAATCCCAAGCTCCCGGCACACCTCGCGGCTAGCGCGGATCATATCCAGGCACGCGGTCGCCTCCGTGCTTGCGTGCAGGTAGGGATGGATGCCCGCGGAGTGGCCCAGGCCCAGGTAGTCGGCGGCAGCTACGGCATATCCCGACGAGCAAGCGACGGCGGCCAGGCGCAGGAACTCCTCGTACGAGGTGTTCGATGGCACGTTCTGCTTTGCCGCGGAGGTGCCATGCTGGTAGCTGATCATCGGCAGGGGGCCGCTGGTGCCCCGAGGAAACGCGAGCATTCCGGAGGCGGTGACGGTATCGCCATTCACGCCGACCGTGCGGTAGATCACCCTGTGGAAGTGAATGTCGTACGGCGCGGGCCGGTCGCCCAGGCCCATCTGCTGAAGGGCGCCTGCGACCTGTGCCTTGCCAAGCGCGGCGGCCAGAGGGGCACTGAGAATGCCGCCGCGATCCGGATCCAGGATGCCGGACTTGGTGTCGCTGGAACCGCCGCAGCCGGCCACTCCCACGGCCAGGGCGAGGAGGGTCGCCCGGGTCACGATGAGCGCGCGCATGCGAAGGGATTGTCTCATCCTCTGCTCCTTACACCTGGAAGCGGGGCCGAAGAGTCCCGGCGCGGAGCACAGCGAGAGGCCATTGCGGACCTGCGTTTGCCCGCGTGATGGGCGGCTCATTCGGCCTCGATTGATCCATGCTCCCCCAGCGCGGGAGTGTGCAACTCGCGCTGGATGGGCAGACCCAGTATAACCGGTGCCGGCCGGCGTGTCAACGTGCGCGGGAACGGCCCGCCGGGGGGCTCACCCCTCCAGGCGCGACAGGATCTCGACCAGACCGCGCGTTGCCTCCTCGGCCACGGTACGCCCCAACCCGGCGCTGGCGCCTGTGAAGTCGCCCATGACACCCACCTGCATCTCCGGGCGTTGGGTGAGCCTGGCGACCACGAAGGGGTGATCCACCCGCTTCTCTTTCAGGAGATAGGCATCTGGATCAGCGGCCATGCATGCCACGAGCTCCGGGCTATCCCGCGTTGCCTTCTCCATGCGCACGAGCTCCGGGTGCCAGAAGAGCATCAGCGAGGTCTCGATGCGGGCGGCATGGTAGTCGCCCTGTTCGAACGCCTCCATCATCGTCGGAGACAGTTCCCAGAAGGGGACCACGGCGACGGTGATTCCCTGGAGTTGCGGATTGAGGCGCTGGAAGTTCTCCGCCGCTTCGTGGGCGGCACGCGTGTTCTCGCTGCCCCCGTGCCCCAACAGCAGGACCAGATTGCGGAACCCCTGGAGGACGAGCGAGTGGCAGATCTCCATCAGGTTCAGGGCGAAAAGCTGTGGGCTGATGTTGACCGTGCCGGGGAGGAAGCCGCCGGAGAAGGTGTACATCACCGGTGGGGCGACGAAGCAGCCGGTCTCTTCCGATGCCCGTGTCGCCAGCTCCACGGCGTTATGGATATCGACGCTGATTGGCAGGTGGTACCCGTGCTGCTCCACGCAGCCGATGGGGAGGATGATCGTCTGCGTCTCCTTCAGGGCCTCGCGGATCTCCTGGACCGTCATGTTTAACAGGATCCGAGACTTCGGCATGGCTTTCTCCAATCTCTCGCATCTATGAGGTTTCTGCGTGCGTCAGTATGGCCGCGCGACAGGGGGTGGCGCAGGCGCCGCGGATCTTCAAGGGGAAGGCGACCAGCGTGCCACACCGCCCGGAGAGGGATTCGAGGTGGGTGAGGGGCGCCAGAAGCAAATTCACCCGCTCCCAGAACTCGCTCCAGGGGAACTGCGGCTCCGGCACGTAGTCAAACCGCGGGAAATCGGCGCCCAGCAAGCCGATCCCGCGATCCATCAGCCACCGCGCTGCCTCTCGCTCGATGTAAGGGCTCCCCTCCACGTAGTCCGGGGCGTCCCAGAACCGGTCCCATCCGGTGGCAAGGAGTGCCGCGTCTCCGGGACGCAGGTCGGGCCTGGCACGATCCAGGTCGGCCACCGTCACCGGTTCGTTGCGGCGTTTCTCGCCGACGTGGATCACGACGGCGGGGCGATGGAACTCAGAGAGGGGGAGGGCGGTGACCGGCTCGGCGTCGCGGTCCACGTGCGCGCGCGTTTCGATGTAGGTGCCCGTTTGCCCCCCGATGACGAACTTCTGCAGGTACACGGGGTAGTCGTCCGGCAAGAAAGCGGGATGCGGCAGCTCGGAGATCTCCGCCCCCGGATACTCCGGACAGTAGGACCACATCCCGGTGTAGATCCACCCACTGATGTCATGCACCTGGGTCATCAGAACTCACTCTCTCCGCCGGCGGTCTCACGCGACAGGTGGTTGCGCCCGTGCGTCCAAGGCGCCTGGGATCAGTTCCCGCTGGCCCGAGCCGGCTCCTGCCCAGGGTGCCATCTCGCGGCAGGAAAGCCCGTCGGAACGGGGGAACTAGAGGAGTGTAGAAACCGGATAGGGCGTGACCATCCATCCGCAATCTGAGACCCAGGATCGGGAGAGCGTGCCATGAGCTACATCGGTTTGGACGTGGGCACCACCGGGTGCAAGGCGGTGGTCTTCGACGCGCGGGGCCGCCAACTCGCTTCGGCATCGCGGGAGTACGCGACGCTGACTCCCCGGGAAGGGTGGGCCGAGCTAGACTCCCGCGAGGTGGGTGATTCCTGCCTGGCCGTCATTCGCGACGCAGCCGCCGCGTGCTCGGGCGACCCTGTGTGTGGGATCGGCATCTCCAGCCAGGGCGAGGCTTTCACGCCTCTGGGGCCCAAGGGCGAGGTGCTCGCCAATGCGATGGTCTCGTCCGATGCGCGCGCGGCAGAGATAGCCGAGCGTTGGAGCAGCGAGTTTGGTCGCGAGAAGCTCTACCGCATCACCGGACATACCGCCCATCCGATGTTTTCGCTTTTCAAGCTGCTGTGGGTGCGCGACCACCAGCCGGATGTGTGGCAGGCTGCCCGGCACTTCTACTGCTTCGAGGAGCTGGTGCAGCATCGCCTTGGCCTCGAGCCCGCCATCAGCTGGCCGCTCGCCGGGCGCACCATGCTCTTCGATGTGCGCGCGCACGACTGGGCCCCCGAGATTCTGGACGCCGTTGGACTCGACCGCTCCCGGCTGGCCCGGCCGCTCGCGTCCGGCCAGGTCGTCGGCACGATTCCGGGCGCGATGGCCCGGGAGTTGGGTTTGCCGGATGGAGTGATCGTGGTCGCCGGCGGGCATGACCAACCGTGTGGCGCCCTCGGTGCCGGCGTCACCGCGCCCGGTAAGGCGGTGTATGGCACCGGCACCGTAGAGTGCATCTGTCCCGCGTTCCCCAGTCCCGTCTTCAGCGAGGAGCTCCTCCGCAGCAATCTATGCACCTACGATTTTGCCCTGGAGGGGATGTACACCACGGTGGCGTTTAGCCTCACCGGGGGCAACCTGCTGAAGTGGTTCCGGGATGAGTGGGCACGCGAGGAGGTGGCCCAGGCCGGGCGCGAGGGCGTCTCGGCCTACGAGGTGATCCTGCGCGGCATGGCCCCGCGGCCGACGAAGCTGCTGGTGCTGCCCTACTTCACCCCGTCGGGCACGCCCTACTTTGATGCGAGGGTGACCGGTGCCATCCTGGGCTTGCGGCTCACCACGACACGCGGCGAGGTGTTGCGCGCCCTCCTGGAGGGAGTGGCCCTGGAGATGCGCCTGAATATGGAGATTCTGGCGCGCTCGGGCGTAGAGATCCGCGAGCTCCTGGCGATTGGCGGTGGCGCGCGCAGCCGCTCCTGGACCCAGCTGAAAGCGGACGTGCTGAACACGCCGATCACGGTGGCCGCCGTGACGGAGGCGGGGTGTCTGGGCGTGGCGATGCTGGCCTGCGCCGCCGATACCGGGCGCACTCCCGCCGCTCTGGTGGGGGAGTGGGTGCGCATGGGAGAGACGCTGCAACCGGACCCCGAGAATGCCGCCACGTATGCCGCGCGCTTCGAGAAATACGTGCAGCTCTATCCCGCGCTCCGCGGTCTGGATGTGTAGAGACACGCGAAACCCGAGGCGCTCTGGGGGCTGCCGGGCCAGGCCCGTCCAGGGGCAAAGGAGTTGGTGCCTGGAAGCCGAATAACACCAGTGAGAGGCGGCTAGGTTGCCGCCGCGCCGTGATGCCGGCGTGGTTTACTTTGCCCACACTTCAGAAGCCCGGGATCGCTTTGGTCTCCGCCGGCAGCAAGGAGTAGTGGCTGTTTCCGCCCCTATCTTTCCAGGTCACGGAGCCCTGGGGAACGCCGGGCTTCCTGGAGTAGCAAGGAGTAGCTCATGATCACCCCGACAGTCGGTTTCATCGTCTATGGCGTCCATAAGGATGGCCTGCAGGACCCGATGGGCACGCCCTTCATCGATGACGCGCTGATCGCGAGTTCGAAGAAGGCGCTGAAAGAGGCTGGAATCAACCTGGTGGAGTGGCCGGTGATCGTCGCCTCGAAGGAAGAGGCGAAGGCCGCCATGGCGGCGATGAAGAAGGATGACAGTGTCGACTGCGTCATCCTCTTCTCGGGCACATGGGTCTGGGCGGCGCACCTGATCGCCGCGGTGCGTGACTTCGCGATGACCGGGAAGGGAGTGCTCGTCTGGACGCATCCTGGCTCGCAGGGCTGGCGCCCCGTGGGCGGCCTGGTGATGCACGGCGCATTGCTGGAGGTGGGCATCCCCCACAAGTTCGTCTACGGCGATGCCGACGACCCGGCCGAGATTGCCAAGATCGCGAGCTTCGCGCGCGCCTCGCATATGAAGCAGTGGCTCAACATGTCCACCATCGGCGCCTTCGGTGGCCGGGGCATGGGCCAGACGTGCGGCGTCGCCGACCCCTCGCAGTGGATGCGCATGTTTGGATGCGATATCGACACGCGCGACACCACGGATCTGATCCGGACCGCGAACGCGATCACCGCGGATCAGATCACCGCCATCGAGCCGCGCATCCAGCAGCTCTTTGGTACCGTGCCGGAGCGCAATGTGGTCAACGAGCGCTCGATTCGCCTCTATCTTGCCCTCAAAGAGATCATCGCCAGAGAGAAGTGGGATTTCTACACCATCCAGTCTTTCCCTGGCCTGGGAGATGACTATACCGCATCCTGTTTCGCGCAGAGCATGATGCTCGAAGATGGCGTCGGCACCTCGACGCTGGGCGACTTCAACACCGCGCTCACCGTTCTTCTGCTCACCAAGCTGAGCAAGGAGCCGGTCTACTACGGTGACCTGCAGCACATCGACAAGCAGAACAACGAGATCAAGATCATCGGCGATGGCGCCTGCCCGCCCTCGCTGGCGAGCAAGCTCGGCCCGGCCGGCTTCGCGGGACATGGTATTCCCACCGAGGGAGAGGCCGGCGGTCTCTCGGTGAAGCTCGTCTGCAAGGTGGGCGAGGGCGTTCTGGCCCGCCTCGGCCGCGTGGATGGCGACTTCATGATGGCGATCACCCGCTGCTCCATCTTCGAGCCGCCGGCGGATCAACTGGAGAAGCGCCAGCTGGAGTGCGGTATTCCGTTCTGGCCCCACGGCTTCGTCACGGCCCACTGCGACATTGACGCGCTTCTGCAGAGCTGGACGAATGAATACGCCTGCCTCGGCTACGGAACCCACCTGTATGACGACCTGGTGGAGTTCTGCGAGCTGACCGGCATCACGCCGATCGCGCTCTGAGGCTGGCTTTCGCCGCCACTTCCGTGGTGTTTAGTTCCGCGCCGGCCCTTCGGG
>DUUU01000211.1 GCA_012841485.1 Armatimonadota bacterium | reverse complement strand
TCCCTCCAGGACGGGGATCGCAGGATCCCCCCACCGAAGTAGGTCGAGGTCGCGGGTCATCCGATAGGGGGTGTCCACCCACGTCGCAAACAGTTGCGCCCCTTTGAGGGTGAACTGGTCGGCATACGCCGATGTGGTGAGGCGGGAGAGAAGCCAGCCGAAATCCTCCGCTCGTTCGCGGGATCGGTTCAGAAGGCGCTGGCGAACTGACGCGCCCACGTTCCGCAGGTTGCGCTGCTCGGTCATAGGGATAGGGCCTCCAGGTAGGGGCGCATCACGTTGGCAACACGGCAGACCTTCGCGTAACGCCACAGTTCATCCATTGAGAAGCGTCGCTCCCGCCACCCCTCGCGCAGCGCCTCCAGGGCCACGTCCAGGCCGATCTTGTTCCTGAACTTGAAGCAATCAGCGACAGTCTTACCAGGGCTGTAGACTCGTACTGCCACCCCATCCACCTCGTGCTTCTCGATTCCGGCGGCAAGGGCATCTCCCGAGAACCGCACGATCCGCAGGGGCAGTTCGGCTTCCGCCGGCTGTCGGGCTTTCACATCTATCGCCAGCCATGCCTCTGAAGGTGCCTGCGTCGTGAAGCCGTGGAAGCGCAGCGCCGAGAGTAGGCAAACAACTCCGTGCGGCACCCGCTTGGCAGCTTCAGCGAGAGTGTGATTCGTGGATGCCACCCCATCCGGCAGGCTGTAGAGGCCCCTCGACACCCGCTGCACCACCCCGCGCCGATGCAGCCGGCCCAGTTGCTCCCTTGAAATGCCCAGCCCCTCGATTTCGCGGGTACGGAGCACGCTGGACTGGCGCATCCGCTCAACGAGAGCTTGCATCTTCCCTTCTCCGTTTTCCAGCGGAAGTGACATAACGTCTGTGATTATAAGGATTTACCGACGTATTGTCAACTCCCGGCGCGACATCGCCGATTATACTCCCGGAATTCGCCGCCCGCTACTCCGGCACGTAGGAGAACGGCGAAAGGGGAAGCTGTTCGCCGGCAATGACGGCATTGAGCCGGCGCTGTGTATCGTTGATCAGAGCACGGAGGGCTTGGCGGTGCCGCTGGAAGCCGGCGAATGTTCGCATCAACGAGATGGGTTTGTGGTCGTAGAGAACCAGGAAGTCACACAAGCCCTGCACCGACTCTCTTGCCAGTTCGCGTTTCTCAGTGTCCGCGACGCCGGTTAGGTCGCGATGGTCGAAGTACCTGCGACGGGCCTCGGCCTGTTCTTCATAGGTCACGTACCGCCCCCGCCCAAGCACGATTGGCCCGCACTCGAAGGCGCAGCAAGCAAACCGGTTCCAGGTCATGCCGTAGCGGATGAAGTGCTCCATGACTTCGACGCCAAACCGGTGCTCCGGGATATCGCCGGGGAGCACCGCGCATAGCATCGCAGCAGAAACGTAATCGCGAACCGACCTGCGACACACCTCGTCCTCGGATGCTCCAGTCACGTACCCAACGTCGTGGGCGAACTCATGGGTGCCCAGCTTGACCCACCAATACTCCAGCAGCGTGCGCCAAGTGCTCTCGATATCTCCCGCAGACAGGAACCCCTGGGCTTCGTCTCTGACCAACCGCGTCAGTCCGGCCAATGATTCCCTGATGGCTTCCGTCTCCTCTTCCAGCGTGCGTGGCCCGGAAAAACACCTTGCGGGCAGACGGATGCTGCCCTTTCCGCCGCCCACATACACCGTTCCGAATCCGCAGGGCGAGAGGGTAAAGCTGCGTCCGTTCGCCGATTCGAACAGTCTGAACGCATCCCCAAGACCGCATCCGGGGATCGCACTCTTCATCGGGGGTGTGAAATGGAACAGCCACTTCAGATAGTTCAGGCGAATGCGCTGGAACTCGACCTCCAGTGAGCGCCAGTTGATCCCCTCTTCGGTGGGCAACGGTGATGCCTGTGGGGAGCGTTCGGCGACGGACGCCACTGGTCGCTTCCGGTGGGCAGCGATCAGAGCATCGAGCTTGCCCTCGGCTTCCGGGGCTTCCCAATCCACTTCCCCATGCCGAATACGGATCAGTGCCAGTCCGTGGCGGGGTATCTCGAAATCACGCACGGTGTCGTAGAATGCACGCGTTTCGTCTCGCTGGGGCGGCGTTGGGTCGGACGCCTTCACCAACTCACAGGCGCGGATCCACTCCGAAACCGAGAAGCCGACAGCGAGGCCGGCGGGGTATTGCTCCAGCGCCACTTTCCGCGCAAGACTGAAATGTTGCCCCTCGTCGTACTCGATGGCAAGGTCGAGGTCTTCCACATGGAAATCGACCGGCAATCTCAGGCCGGCGGATGCAAAACGCTCGTGCCCCCTGTAAGCACGCAGGGCATCATGCACCCGTCGGTAATGCTCGTCCATTTCCGATAGGAGCGGTACGCGCAGCCAGTCGAACGTCATCTCGGCGATGACCACGCCGTACTTCCGTTGCAGGAGCCGCTGAAGGGCGTGCTTTTGCTTGCGCTTGTCAAGAGCGACAGTCACAGTGACGGGTGGCTTGGGAACTGGGCGAGGGGGCGCAGGCGACAACCTGTGCTCCACGATGAAGTTCAGCCTCTCGAAGAAGCGACGGGTTTCCTGGCCCCCTGTGTACTCCTCGGAACTGATGGGTTTACCGAAACAGATCCGGTAGGCAATGCCCCGGATTGCCTTCGCGGGGTAATGGGTCTGATTGTGGACAAGGAAGGTGCTTTTCGCCTGGGGGTAGCTCTCTGGGTTCTGCTCATACTCCTTGATGGCTCGTAGCACGTGCCTTTCGGTGATCTTCGACCAGTCATGTTTGGGCACTATCTACACTCCTTCGTCGGCATCCTGATCCTGCCCCGATTTCGTGGACAGTTTGCTACACGGCACCGACCAGGCTCTCGTACTCGTCCGGCGCCATGTAGCCGAGGGCTGAGTGCAACCGCTTCCGGTTATACCAGGTCTCGATGTAGCGG
>DUUU01000210.1 GCA_012841485.1 Armatimonadota bacterium | reverse complement strand
GGCCACTCGATCACGCTGCACAAGCCGCTGCGCGTGACTCCGATCATGCTACGCGAGGGGATCACCGCGTTCGCCACCAATGGCACCCCATCCGACTGCGTCGCCCTGGCGATCCGAGACATCCTGGACGAGCGTCCGGATCTCGTCATCTCGGGGATCAACAAGGGCCCCAACCTCGGCAGGGACCTGACCTACTCCGGTACTGTGGCGGCGGCGATGGAGGGCGCCATCCTTGGCACGCCGGCCTTTGCGATCTCGATGGCGTCCTATGCGGACGATCTCTCCTTCGCGCCCGCGGCGACGTTCGCCCGGCGCCTCGCGTCCGAGATTCTCCTGCACGGGATGCCCCCGCAGTCGCTTCTGAATGTGAACGTCCCCGGCGTTCCCGAAGAGGAGATCGCCGGGGTTCGCGTCACGCGCCTGGGCCGCCGCCACTATCCAGAGCGCGTTGACAAGCGCACGGACCCCTACGGCCGGGTCTACTACTGGCTGGGCGGCGATCCGCCCGAGGATGTGCTGGAAGAAGGCACCGACGTGAAAGCGATCGCGGAGAACTTCATCTCCATCACGCCGGTGCATCTCGATTTGACTTACTACGATATGATCCCGGAGGTGAGCACCTGGAATGTCGTCGGCAGTCTGAAAAGCTGAGCGGGTCCAAACGGGCATCCCGCTTCGTGCCGGCGGCAGGCAGTCCCATGTAAACTGAAAAGATGGCCATAGGAGGGTTGCTGTGAGACTGCAACAGCGGCAAGAGCAGCGCATGGTGCAGAAGATCGACCCGCGGATGATCATGGCAAACAGCATGCTTCAGCTCTCCACGATGGAGCTGATGCAGCTGATTGACCAGGAGCTGTCCGATAACCCCGCGCTTGAGGTGGAGGAGGATCCGATCTGTCCTCGCTGCAATGCACCCCTCGATGGCCCCCGGTGCAAGAACTGCGGCTACTCCCTCCGCGAGCCCACAGAGGAGGTTCCCGAGCTCCTGGCCTTCGAGTATGGTGGCGGCGGCTCCTTCGATGACGAGGAGTACGACCCGTTCGCGCGCGTCGAGGCCGTGATGACCATTCAGGAGCATCTCCGCTTCCAGCTCCGCGCGCTCGCATCCCGCGAGGACTACCCGATCGGCGAGTGCATCATCTCCTACATCAACGACGATGGCTACGTGGAGGGATGGAGCCCCGCCGAGGTCGCCGAGGCGTGCCACGTCGAGGAGGCGAAGGTGGAGGAGGTGCTCCTCCAGGTGCAATCGCTTGACCCGGTTGGCGTGGGCGCGCGCAGCCTGCAAGAATGCCTCCTCATCCAACTTCGCTCGGATTCCCTGGCGGAAGACGCGGGCCTGGAGGCACTCGAGGCGCGTCAGGAGTTTCTGGCACTGCGCGACACCGCCATGCTCATGATAGAGCGGTGTTGGGATGAGTTGTGCGCCCAGAAGTACCCCGACATCGCGCGGCGCCTGAAGATGGATCTCGAGGACGCGCAAGAGGCCCACGCGTTCATTCAGCGCTACCTGAACCCCTACCCGGGCCGTGCCTTCCGGCCCGATTGGGCGCCGAACGCCACCGCCGGCGGCGAGTACGTGAAGCCGGATGTGGTGGTGCGCCGCAACGGCGACGACTATGAGGTGCTCGTTGTGGAGTCCAGCCGCTTTGTTTTGCGGGTGAATGAGTTTTACCGCAACGCCTGCCGCGAAATGCAGCGCAACAAGGAGCGCTATCCCGACGAGGAGCGCCAGCACACGGCCCAATACGTGGAACGCGCCGAGCTTTTCATCCGCAACCTCAATCAGCGGAAGCGCACGCTCCACACGATCAGCTCCTCCCTGGTGGATTACCACATCGGCTACTTCGACACGGCCGACGTCACGAAGCTGCGTCCGCTCACGCGCGGCAAGCTGGCCGCACTCCTGGGAGTCCACGAGAGCACGGTGAGCCGCGCCACCGCAAACAAGTATATGCAGCTTCCCTGGCAAGAGGTGACGGGCTTCGATTTCTTCTTCGATGCCTCGCTCTCGGTAAAGGAGCTGATCCGCGAGATCATCGACTCGGAGGATCCACACAATCCTTACAGCGATCAGGCCATCGCCGATCTGCTGGTCAAACGCTACCGCGTGGAGATCGCGCGGCGCACCGTCGAGAAATACCGCGACGAGATGAAGATCCTCTCCTCGCGCAAGCGGCGCAAGCGCCAATGAGAGGCCACCGCCCTCCGCGGCCCCCCGGACGGCGGTATGCGCCGGCGCCCCTTTTTCCGGGGACCAGATTTCTGTTCCTGTTTGAGCAAAAATATGATATGATGTTGCTGGCAGACAAGACGGTGGTGGCACGCCTGCGTCGGGTGTAACCGCAGACGCGGCACTGCAGAAGAACGCCTCGGTCCTGCCGCACGCGAGCGCGTGCCCTCTTGCTGGCTTCACGACTACTCCGGCGCTGCCGGCGTTGCCATACGTCGAGGATCCTCTCATGCATCCGCGCCGTACGGCAAAGGGAAGGGGTTTATGGCAGATCGTACGAGCAACATCGATGTCCTATCGCGGAAGAGAATCGTCATCATCAATGGCGAAATCCGCGAGGAGATGGTGGAGAACATCGTCAAGGAGCTGTTCCGCCTGGAAGCAGCCAACCCCACGGAGGATATCAGCGTCTACATCAACTCGCCGGGCGGGAGCGTCATCGCGGGGCTAGCCATCCACGACGTGATGAAGATGGTGCGGTGCGATATCTCCACAGTCTGCTACGGGCAGGCCTCCTCGATGGCGGCACTACTCCTCATGTCCGGCGCGCGTGGCAAGCGATACATCAGCCCAAACGCTCGCGTGCTCATCCACCAGCCGAGTGGTGGCGCCTTTGGCACCGCGACGGAAGTGGAGACAACCGCTCTCGAGATCACTCGCATCAAGAAGCGGCTCCTGGAGATGGTTTCCTTCTATACCGGCAGGCCGATTGAGCAAGTGGCCATCGATATGGAGCGCGACTTCTATATGGACGCCGATGCCGCTGTGCGCTACGGTGTCGCGGACCAGATCCGCTACCCGGGCCAGGGCGGCACGCCTGCCGCCGAGAAATAACCAGACGTACCGGCGCCGCAGGGATCGTCCAAAAGTAGATCGGCCTCTCCTACCCCAACCGTGTGGGGCAGGAGAGGCCGATTTGATCCTGCACTCCGCAGTTCCAGATCCTAGCCAGCATGGCCCAGCGGCATGAGCAACGGCCAGTCGCCCGGCTCCATATCCTCATCCACGAGCAGACCCCCCGCGTACGGATCCGCAGGGAAGATGCGGCTCGCATCGAGGATGCTGATCCCGCGCAGGTTCTCGTCACTGTCCAGATCGAGGAGAACGTGACGCGATACCTGAATCGTGCGGGCAGCTTCACGATCGCTGAGATAGCAGTATACCGCATCCACCTGCTCGTCGTAAGTCACCTTCATCCACGTCTCCAATTCCCCGATTCGCTGTCCCCCCTATTTGGAGATATACGGGTCAGATTATATGCCACTCTCCAACCGCGTGTCAAGGCTCGTGTTGCCGCTTTACCGCGATTCCGAGAGAAGGAATCCGAAGCCTCGAACCCGGCGCGCGGCGCCAAAGCACCGCTCGCGGGTGTGCAGAAGCCCCACGCGTGCACCGCGCCGGGCGGGAGATCCTCTCCGTCCGTGGTACTGAAGGGGCCGGGTGCGGGCGGGGCGCCCGCACCCGGCCCCGTGATGTGCCTCTGGCCCGCGCATCCGACGTCAGTACCAGCTCGATCCGGCCTGGCTCTCCACGTCCTCCACGTCGTCCACCTCGGGGTCATAGATGAACCCATGGTGCTCCGCGAAGGTGTGCGCCGGCGTCTCGGGCAGGCGCCACGGCTCCGCCTCGCTAAAGACCGGGCGCGTGTGGAAGCGGTTTTTCACTTTGCCCCGCTTCTCCAGATGTTTCATGCAGCCCTGGATGCACCCGCGCGCCCCGCAGATGGCGATTGGGTGCGCGGCGAGCGATTGAAACGCCGGCATCGTCGGGAAGAGCGCATAGCCGAGATCCCAGGCCTCTCGCCAGGTCACTTCCTGCTCGCTCACCGGAAGCGAAAGCCCCGGGAAACGCTTCGCGAAGAAGGGGCTCGACCGCTTGTTCAGGCCAAAGTGCGTCAGCTTGCACTTCCCCAGGTCCAGATCCCCCCATTCGATGCGGTGGCCTTCCACCTCGATCCCCACCGAGCGCTCGGTTGAAATGGCGCCCGCCGGGCACTCCTTCGCGCACCGCTTGCACCGGTCACACAGATGGCCTGTGCGGATCGGATCCGGCTCCAGCTCGGCTTCAGTGAGGACCACCCCGATGCGCTGGCGGGGCCCGAACTCCTCGGTGAGGAAGACCTTCGACCAGCCAATCTCCCCGAGCCCGGCCAGGGTCGCCGCGATTCGATGGTGCAGCACCACCTCGCGCGCAGGCTTGCCAGGCGCCGGACGTGGGCCGCGCACGCCGATCTCGCGGCTGGCAGCCGCGCCACTGAGGCCCGTGGCCTCGTACCCAAAGCGCTCGATGAACCGGGCGATCTTGTAGGCTGAGGCGCCTAGCATCCGGTTGAGGTGGGCATAGCCGAAGATCGAATAGGAGGGCCAGTGCGTGCCCTCGTCAATTCCCCGGTAGGTGCCGCGCACGATCCGCTTGATGAAAACGACCACGGAACGCGCGTTCGGCATGATATTCAGTGGATGCATATCGGGAGGCGCCTGCGCAAAACGCTCGATGTTGGCGATGCCGATCTTATCGACGCGCACCTCGTTGAGCGCGAACTCCTTCAGTCTCTCGGCTGTCAGCATGGCGCACCTTCCCTATTCCCGGAACCGCGACGCGAATTTGCGCGTCAACTTCCCACTATCCTCCAGGTGCGCGACGCAGGCACGTCCGCACGCCGCGGCCACGCGCAGCGGCTCGGACCCGGTGGAATACGGCATCGGGAGAACACACGTCTTGCACACCCGGCAGCTCTCCAGGTGGAGAGGATACCATCGCGCCGTGCCCTCGCACAGCGCTGCCTCGTTGAGGCGCGAGCGGTCGAGGGCACGCGCCGGGCACGCCTCGGCGCAAGCGCCACAGTCATCGCACAGCGATCCACGGAAAGGCGCATCCGCTTCGAGGGGAGCATCTGTGAGGATAGCGGTCAGGATCTGGCGCACCCCGAACTCCGGCGTCAGGAAGAACTTCCCGCGTCCTATCTCGCCCAGGCCCGCCGCGTGTGCGGCATAGACCAGATCCAGGATCACGTTCGGCTCCGGCTTGTCTGGGTGGACGCGCACCCCCTGGCCGCGCAGGTCGGCGCTCTGTGGGTAGAGCGGCGTGGCCTCCCACCCCTCGGACTCGAGGTGCCGGCAGACCAGGTAGGTACACTCCGTCACAATCGTTCCCGTGGGGAGCGACAGATTGAAGGTACTCCAGGCCGTCCCCGCCTCGACGCCGCGCAGGCCACCACGAGGGATGCTGAACCCGAGCACGATGACCGCCCTGGCATCCGGCTGGATGCTTGTCGGGCTGGCCTCTGCCGGCAGGTTGGCAAACCGGTCCATAGAAGCGATACCAGCGAGGTCGGCGCCATACTCCCTCGCCACCCTCTTGATCTCCTGTGCATTCAACATGCGTTCCTCCTTGTGTTTCGAGTCTCAGTTCTCCAATCGCTCCCGTGCTCAAAATGCTCCTGGCCCGGGAGGCTGGAAACCTGAAGCAGGTCCTGAAGAGAGGGCTGCACATGCAGCCTTTATTGTGGTATAATGCCCTCACACGAATGCAACTGCCGCCAAACGGGGGCTATCCCAGAAAGGACCACTTGCATGAAGCGTAGGCACTCTCTGGTTTCACCCTAATTGAGCTACTCGTCGACATCGCTATTATTCCTATACTAGCGGCGATCCTCTTCCCCGTGTTCGCGCGAGCGCGGGAGAACGCGAGAAAATCATCATGCCAGTCGAACCTCAAGCAGATCGGCCTGGCGGTACAGCAGTACGCTCAGGATTACGATGAGACCTATCCCGGATATTGCATTGTCTGCTCGACCACGGTCAGCTACGTACTGCCGAATGGCGCCACCCAGACCGGCCAGTATGTCCTCTGGCCGGTGCTCATCTACCCCTACGTGAAGAACACACAGGTTTACAACTGCCCCTCCAGCACCACCAAATGGACGGGCAACTACGCGAGCGCAATGTGCTACGGCCTGAACGCGCGCTCCTTCGGCACCTCGGGCCTGGCGATGGCCTCGGTCAACTACACCTCGGAGCTGATGTATTTCGCCGATGCGAATACCTCGGCGGCCAACGCCTATCACTTCAGCAGCGCAGACGCTGCGGATACCGACTCCGACGGAATCAAGGACTACAAGGTCGACAAGCGGCATTCGGAGGGCGCCAACGTCTGCTACGCGGATGGCCACGTGAAATGGATCAAGGTCAACGCGGTGCCCGAGCCCACCGCTTCCAGCCGCTTCTGGTACTACAACGCGCCCTAGGGGGCTGGTAGCCACCGACTCTCCATCGCGCAATAAACAAGTGGCCAGGGCAGCCGCTTCGTACGGGGCGGCTGCCTCCGGCACACCTCTCCCTCCAGGCCCCCAAAGTTCCCGGTAGTGAGCCCCGTAAGGTGGTTGACCCCATCGCGCGTCTGCAACAGCATCTCATGGTTCGCCGCCCACCGTGCCCATCCCCCCCATCCGCGCTGACTAGAGCCCCGGGCCCTTCAAGATCCCGTGGCACCAAGAGAGGGCGGTGTGCTCCCGTCGCGCGAGGAAAAGCAGCCTCAGGATGGCCTCCGGTGGCTCCCTCCCCCAAGAACCTCCTGATGCAGGAGGATGGAACCCGATGCGACTCCTGGAGACAGGGTTGCACATCGGGGCCGTGTTGTGGTAAAATGCCCTTGCGCGAATGGTACCGCCGCCAATCGGGAGCCTATTCGTGAAAGGACTTCTGGCATGAAACGAAGACACACTGGCTTCACCCTGATCGAGTTGCTCGTTGTGATCGCCATCATCGCCATTCTGGCCGCGATCCTCTTTCCGGTGTTCGCGCGGGCGCGGGAGAACGCGCGCAAGAGCTCCTGCCAATCGAACCTGAAACAGCTGGGCATGGCCGTGCAACAGTATGCTCAGGACTACGATGAGACCTATCCCGGGTACTGCATTGACTGCTCGACGAGCGTCACCTATGTGCTGCCGAATGGCTCCTCCTACACCAGTCAGTATGTGCTCTGGCCAACGCTCATCTACCCCTATGTGAAGAACATCCAGGTGTACAACTGCCCCTCCAGCAGTTACAAGTGGACGGGCGTCTACTCGGGTACGATGTGCTACGGCCTCAATGCGCGCTCCTTCGGTTCAGCGGGCCGGGCCATGGCCGCGATCAACTATCCCTCGGAGCTGATGTACTTCGCCGATGCGAACACGGCGGCATCAAACTCGTATCACTTCAGCTCCGGCGACGCCGCGGATACCGACTCCGACGGGATCAAGGACTACAAGGTCGACAAGCGGCATTCGGAGGGCGCCAACGTCTGCTACGCGGATGGCCACGTGAAATGGATCAAGGTCAACGCGGTGCCCGAGCCCACCGCTTCCAGCCGCTTCTGGCACTACAACGCGCCCTAGGGGGCCAACGCGCAGTGCTTCGCAGCGGTGGGGCCGACGAGCACCGGTTTTCCATCGCGCAATGAACGAGTTGCAGGGGCAGCCGCCTCGCGCGAGGCGGCTGCCAGCATTCAGGCAGCCGAAGTTCCCGAGGAAGCCCCCCTACCCCGCAGGGCTCGACACAACACGCTCGCCCGTTTGCATGGCGATCTCCAACACCCTGGCGTGCTCCACGACGCCTCTGCCCCGGAGCGCACTGGCAAGGAAGGCGGCTTCGGCGCGAATCCCCTCGCCGGAAACCTGAAGCGGTTCTGAGAGATAGGGCTGCACATCCGGGCGGTATTGTGCTATAATGCCCTCGCGCGAATGGTCAAACGGGGGCTGCCCGAGAAAGGACTTCTGGCATGAAACGAAAGCACACTGGCTTCACCCTGATCGAGTTGCTCGTTGTGATCGCCATCATCGCCATCCTGGCCGCGATCCTCTTTCCGGTGTTCGCGCGGGCGCGGGAGAACGCGCGCAAGAGCTCGTGCCAGTCCAACCTGAAGCAGATCGGTCTCGCCGTGCAACAGTATGCTCAGGACTACGATGAGACCTATCCGGGACTCTACATCTCATCCCCTTCCGCGGTCAGCTATGTGCTGCCGAATGGCACTACCTACACGAGTACCCATGTGCTCTGGCCAACGCTCATCTACCCCTATGTGAAGAACATCCAGGTGTACAACTGCCCCTCCAGCAGTTACAAGTGGACGGGCGTCTACTCGGGGACGATGTGCTACGGCATCAACGAGCAATCCTTCGGTTCGGCGGGCCGGGCCATGGCCGCGATCAACTATCCCTCGGAGCTGATGTATTTCGCCGATTCGAACACGGCGGCATCAAACTCGTATCGCTTCGATATCACCACGGGCAATCCCGATACCAACGGCGACGGGATCAACGACTACAAGATCGATATGCGCCATTCCGACGGCGCCAACGTCTGCTACACAGACGGCCACGTGAAGTGGATCAAGATCAACGCGGTGCCCGCGTACTCGACATCCAGCCGCTTCTGGCGCTACGACGCGCCGTAGCGCGATCCCCACGCCGGGGCCGGCAGGCTCCGGTTTCCCAGCGCGCAATAAACAAGTAGCAACAGCAGCCGCCTTGCGCGAGGCGGCTGCCTTAGTATCCCAGAGCCGCTGGAGCTCCTCACCTATCCGGTGGGAGCAAGCACCACCCGCTCGCCCGGGTGCATCGGGATCTCCAGGAGCATGCCTTCGACCCGCTCCTCACCCGATGACCGGCGAATTCGCGCCGCCCCCGGCCACGGGTTGCGCACGCGGAAGACGCCCCCCGCCTCGCTCTCCACCGTGACGTGCTCCACGACGCCTTTCTCCCGGAGCGCGCTCACCAGGAAAGCGCCATCGGTGCGCATCCCCTCAAAGGAGACTCGCTTCCAACGGGCAGGCGCACCCGCAAAGAGGTAGTTCACCCCCCGGCGCGTATGCAACAGCATCTCCTGGACCGCCGCCACCGCTCCCATCCCCCCATCCATCTGCATCAGGTCCGGGCGGCTAGGGGGCCCCTGGATCGCCGGCATCCCCATCAGCGAGAATCCGGCTGCGGCGGCATCGTGCAGCGTGCCGTGCCCCTCGTTTGTATAGAACCGGTCGAACACCTCCAGGAGGAGCTCCGCTGCCTCGGCGTTCCCCACGCGACTGTGGATCATCGAAGCCCATGGCACGCACCACCCCGACCAGAGCCCCGGTCCCATCAAGATCCAGTGGCGCAGAGAGCGCTCGATGTGGCCCCGCCACACCGGGTCTTCCAGGTCGAGGATATCGAAGGGAGTAATCCCGGCGAGGTGCGAGTGATGCCGGTGGCTCTCCTCCAGAGGAGTGCCCTCCCAGAGGATGATCTGGCCATCCATCAGGCACGCCCGCGGCAGGCGTTCTCGGATCTCCCGCCAGATCGGCCGTGGCTCCTCGCCCAGATCGGCGGCGGCCTGCTCCAGCGCCTCGCAAAGCGCATGGATCGCGGCGAGCTGGAAGCTGGCATTGCGCCCCCATGCGTTCATCTGCGCGCCTCGATACTCCGGCGACACGCTCACCGGGAGGAGGAGCCTCTCTCCCTCGCGCTCCAGCATCTCCTCATAAACGCGCATCGCCCCGTGCATGAAGGGGTATGCGGTCTCGCGCAAGAAGTCGCGATCCAGGGTGTAGCGGTAGTAGCGGTACATCATCAGCGCCACCCACGCCGTACACCCGTGGTCGATGCTCCCGGTCCAGAACCCGCCCATGCAGGTACACCGGTCATCCACCGCGTGCGGGAGCATCACGCCGTCGTCGATGCCCACGAAAACCCTCGCATTGTGCCGCAACACCTCGCGCCACGAGTCGATCATCTGGAAGAGAGGGCGGAGGTTCTCCAGACGGTTCCCGTGGTAGGCAGGCTGGTAGCAGAGCTGCACGTTGATGTTGAAGTGATAGTCGTTCGACCAGGGGGGCAGCCGGTACTCCTCGACCCACGCGCCCTGCAAGGTGGCCGGCACGCCGTCCGGATTGGTGAAGGCCGCGAACTTGTACATCCCGTAATCGTACAGGAAGGACAAGGTCTCGTTGGGGATCTCCACGCGCGGCACCGAATCCCAGTAGGCCTGCCACCAAAGCCGGCTCGCTTCCGCCTCCTCGCGGTAGCCTCGGGCGAGGGCATCGGCCACCCGACGGGCGGCGCGGTCGCGGGCAGCTGCCACGCTCTCTCCGCGCTCGACGGCGATAGAGAGGATGCTCCCTTCCTGGCGGTAGCCGGCGCAGAGCGCGGGATCCGCCGGGCAGGCCTGCACCCACCCGGCGATCTCCCATCCCTCGAGCACCACCGGCGGCTCGTAGGAGAGTTTCTTCAGCTCCTCGCCCACGTACTCCCACGCGGGCACGCTCCGCGCCCGCGCGTCTTTCAGCGCGTCCGGCAGCAAGAGGAGCAGCACCGGCCGGTCCATCGCCATCACCACGCGCAGCACGCACGCCTCGCCCGCTTTTTCTACCATCACCACCAGCTCGCCACGCTCCATTTCGAGCGTGGCAGATTGCAGGGTGGCTCCTTCGCCCAGGTGAAGGTCCACGCGGCCGACGGGAAGAACCGTGGGCCGACGTGGCTCACCCTCGCGCTCTTCGATCTGCTCGAACAACGCGCGCAGCCGCGGCTCGTCTCCGCGTTCCAGGCAATCGCGGATTGCCCGATAGGAGGTCTTCTCCGTCCACGGCATCCCCCCGCGGTGATCCCAGTGATCGGCGCGCCCGAGCGTGATCCGTAGCTCAGAACCGGTGCCCCAGACGAGAGCACCGAGAGTGCCATTTCCCAGCAACACACCCGTATGCGTTCGTGGCAGCGGAAACTCCCATCTGTGGGTTCTGCCCATGATCACTCCTTCGGCTTGATGAAGAGCACCTCGGCCCGCTCGATCCATCCGGCCCGCAAGTCCACTCTGAACCAGCCCTCGCTGTTCCTCTCATGGAAGCGGCAAGGCGACCGCCGGCCCAACTCCGCCAGATCGTGCTGCGCCCACGACTTGCCCCCATCCAACGAGACGATGATCCCGGTGGCCATCGGCGAGGCCGGCGCGCAGTGGGAGGCCAGGATAACGTTGTCCTGGATGATCATGTTGCCGGACTCAACCCCCGGGTTGAAGAGGCGCTCATGCCTTTCAGGATGGGCCAGATCCTCGGGCGCGCATCGGAACACCCCCCGGTCATACGGCTCGGGCCCGTTCGAGTCGCTGATCCAGTAGAGCATCCCATCCACAAAGCTGATCCCACCCGCCTTATAGCGCGAGTTCAGGTGGTCCGAGATCACCACCTTCCAATCCCAGAGATCCGCCGCGGCGTCGTAGGTGCCCCGCAGCCAGTGACACTCGAAGCCCTCGAGCCGGTCGGCATCGCCAGTGCAGGCGTAGAACGCATCCTCGGCAGGATTGTAGGAGACGATATGGACGTGGCGGCAGATCACTGGGTTGTCCGGATTGCCCAGCAGCGTGCCCTCCTTGCCCCCTCCCGGCGAGCCGTTATCGCGGCAGTAGGGGTTCTGCCCGAAGGCGTAGGCAATCTTCACGGTCTGCCCGCCATCGACCGAGTAGTAGATATTCACCGGGGAGGCGCCGCCCAGGACGTTGCAGTAGTTCCCCCACACCAGCATCTCGATGCCGTTCACGTCCCACGACTTCACGCCGTTCAGCGGGTGGAAGTACCAGCCCGGGTTCTCCGGATTCTGCGGGGTGTGCGGGAGGTAATCGGAACCATCCGGGTTCTTCACGGTCACCGGATGGTAGCTCTTGAGGTTATCAGTGCTGAGGTAGAGCTGCGCGCCGGTGGCGAAGAGGATATTGCCATTCTTCAGGATGACGCTGAAGGTGATCTTCTCCGCCTCGGGAAACTCGGAGCTGTAGGGCCAGGTGTGGCCGCAATCCTCGGAAAGGTAGATCCGCCCATCCTTGAAGCCAAACGCCTTGTTATCACGCTGCGTGTCGATGTAGGGGCCTTCTGGCTGAAGCCGGTACCAGAAGTGCTCGGTCGAAGCGATCTGCGGTTGTACGCTCATCGATGTGTACCTTTCAGGCCCTGCTGCCGGGAGCGAGCCCGGCCAGCGCGGGCACTCCCCATCTGCTCCTCTTGCTCCTTCAGACCGGTTTGGAGCGCCTTGACGCGGGCTCGGGGCGTTGGGTAGAATGAAGCCGGCGCTCGCGCCCCACCCCGCTTTCGACGAATTGGAGGAGCGTCAATGAGGTATTGCATACGGATCTCGCTTCTCCTGCTGCTCTTCTCCTTCTCGGCGGGCGGGCTTGCCGCGCCCGCGACCAAGGCACTCGCCGGCATCCCAAACTTCCACACGGTCGCCCCCGGCATCTACCGCGGGGGTGCCCCGACACGCGAAGGCTTGAAAGCGCTCTCGAAGATGGGCGTGCGCACGATCATCGACCTGCGGATCGAGAAGCAGGCGAAGAGGGTTGAAAAGCCGCTCGCCGAGAAGATGGGCTTCACCTGGATTCATATTCCGATGGGCCGCGAGGCACCGACGGAAAAGCAGGTCGCCACCTTTCTCGCCACGCTCGCGAAGGCGCCCGAGAGGCCGGTCTTCGTCCACTGCCAGCATGGCGCGGATCGCACCGGGTGCATGATCGGGATCTACCGGGTGCAGGTGCAGAAATGGCCGTTCGAGCGTGCGTGGGCCGAGATGCTCCGGTACGGGTTCAAGCCCTGGCTTCACGAGCTGAAAGCCGCCGTGCGCTCCCGCGCCCGCTCCTAGAGAAGATCGCCGGCCCCTCGCCGCGAGAGGAGCCGCAGGCTTCGGCAGCGAATGGGTGTGGTGGATCCGGCCTGGATCGACCCATGCCCCGGCGTCACCCGGATCCGTTCGTTTCACGGAGGGGTGGCCGGCACCTCAGACGCATCGTGGGTTCCGTGCCCCCTCGGCCTATTGAAAGTCACGCTTATGAGAATCCTTGGTATATTGGGTAGCCCACACACGAACGGTAGCACGGCCAAGCTGCTTGAGGCGCTCCTTGCGAGCGCGCGGGAGGCAGGCGCGCAGACAGAGCGCGTGGACCTCGCCGGCCTGAAGATGGAGTTCTGCCGTGGCTGCGTGCAGTGCTATCGAACCGGCCGATGCGTCCGCAAGGATGACGTGGAGCAGATCAAGGAGCAGATGCTCGCGGCCGATGGAATCGTTCTGGGCAGCCCCGTCTACATCCGAAGTGTGTCG
>DUUU01000209.1 GCA_012841485.1 Armatimonadota bacterium | reverse complement strand
GAGCACCTCCGGCTCCAGGATGTAGATGCCGGTGTTGATGGTGTCGCTGAAGACCTGGCTCCAGTCCGGCTTCTCCAGGAAGCGGCGGATTCGGGAGTCCTGGTCGGTGATCACCACGCCGTACTCGAGCGGGCTCTCGACGCGGGTGAGGACGATGGTGGCCATCGAGCCGTGGCGCTTATGGAATTCGACCGCCTTGCGCAGATCGAAGTCGGTGAGCGCGTCACCGGAGATGATCACGAAGGTACCGTCGGACAGCCACGGCTCGGCCTGCTTCACGCTGCCCGCGGTGCCCAGGGGTGTCTCCTCGACCGTGTAGCGCATCCGGACGCCAAACTCGGACCCGTCTCCAAAATAGGTCTCAATCTCGTCGGCCAGGTAGTGAAGCGTGGCGATGACGTCGGTGAAGCCAGAGCGGACCAGCAGCTCGATGATGTGCTGCATGATCGGCTTGTTGACGATGGGTACGAGAGGCTTGGGACGGTTACAGGTGAGGGGACGCAGACGGCTTCCCTCACCGCCGGCCATGACGACCGCCTTCATTCTTCGCTCCTTCCCCCACCAAGCGGGCGAGCGGCGCGAGGAGGCAAGTCCTGTTCCGGCCGGTCTTTGACCCAGCCGCCGGCTGGCTCGGCGTGGAGACCTGCCGGAACCAGGGCGAATGCCCGCTCGTCCGAACACCCGCTCAGTGCGCAGCCGCGCAGGTGCGAACCGGCAGGCTAGAGCCCTGGAGAGGGCATTCACCGTGTCCGGCACGCCCGCGAGATGCACCAAGCATTCCACGTGCGAGATCCGAGGCGGCGCCCGGGGCCCCACGGGGCGGAGCTTTGCCGGGCGTGTCGGCGACCGATCTGTTGTGTATGGAATTCCGTTCGCGAGCGGCCCGGATCGGCGCTCCTTCCGATGACGAGGGCCTTCCTTGCCGCCGGGTAGACAGCCGGCACTGGCACCCGCGCGCTGCAACGGCTGCTTCCGGATGCGCGCGCACGGGGTAGAGGAAGGCTGCTCGTCGCGTGAGGAGCCTGGCTCTCGCTCCAAAAGGCTGCTTCGCGAGCGGCAGTTGATATCCGCTCCTATTATACCAGATAACAAGAGGATGTAAAGGACCAAGTAAGGGTTACTGGAGTTTCCTAGACAAGGAATTCGATCTGGGTACAGAGACTCCCGGCTCGAATGCCCGGATCCCTCTGGCCTCTCCTGCCATCGCCTCGTGGGCGGCCTTGCCCCGGCCCCGAAGGGGCTGCACAGCTTAGCCCAGGGTGTCCGTACCCTGGGTCATGCACCGGCAGAGATAAGTACGACCTCGAAGAGGCCGCACAAGCCGCTACCACGTGTTGTCGAACCCCGTTGGGGTTCCAGGTGTCTTCTTGACACGACACCCAGGGTCAGGAGACCCTGGGCTGGGCTATGGGACCGCTTCGCGTTCCTCCGAGGGCGTCTCGCATGGCCCATGCCCGGATCCCGGATGGATTGCACAGCCCCTGGTGCCTGCGCCTCTCCGTCCGTGTCCGTCCCCTTCATCCGTGGTGTCACCGGCGGGGCGCAACCCGGCGCGCGGGGATCCATCCCCGCGCTGCTTGTGAGCGAAGCCCTGCCGGGCTGGGTTGGGCGACACCCCCGGATGCCTCAATATGGCGAGGGCTGGGAGGGGGAGCCCGAAGGGCTTTGCTGGGAAGCAGCGCGGAGCTTCCAGCTCCGCGCGTGTGGGCGGCCCACACCATCCGTGTCCGTTCCCTTCATCCGTGGTAACGACGCCCGGCGGGTGGATGGTCACAAAGGCATATTCACTCGCTGAGGATGCGCAACAGCTCGCCGACGCTCCAGGCCTGGGCCGGACAGCCGCCGGGGTGGTGTGGGGGCGCGCCATCGAAGATCTCGCTGATGCTGCCGACGCCGGCCTGCCCCAGGTGTTGGACCAACTCGCGGGTGAGGCCACGCAGCTCCGCCGCGGAGGCGCCGAGGCGGCGACGGGCATCCACGTAGCCACCGAGGAGCCAGGGCCAGACGGTACCCTGATGGTATGCCCCATCGCGGTGCCATTGGTCGCCGGCATATCGGCCCTGATAGTCGGGGTGCTCGGGCGCGAGCGTGCGCATGCCTACGGGCGTGAGCAGGTACCGGCGGACAGTCGCGAGCATCGTCTGGGTGCGCCCACGCTCCAGGATGGGGTGGGGGAGCGCGGCCGCGAAGAGCTGATTCGGGCGGAGGCGAGGATCGGGGACGCCATCCGGCGTGTCGACCACATCGTAGAGGTAGCCCTGCGGGCACCAGAAGCGCGCCTTGAAGCTCTCGCGGGCTCGAGCGGCCAACTCGGCGTAGGACGCGCTGTAAGAGGCGCGCGGGCGAGGTGGAAGCCCCAGGCGCTCGGCCCAGGCGTGCATGTGGCAGAGCGCGTTATACCAGAGCGCGTTGATCTCCACCGGCTTTCCCTGGCGGGGGGTGACCACCCAATCGCCGACTTTGGCATCCATCCAGGTGAGCTGCGAGCCCTTCTCCCCGGCGCGAAGCAGGCCATCTCCCGGGTCGACGCCGATCCCATAGCGCGTGCCGCAGAGATGCCACGCCACCACTTCATCGAGCGCCGGGAAGAGCTCGGCGACGAGCGTGTCGTCGCCGCTGGCCGCCGTGTAGGCGGCGACCGCCTGGAAGAACCAGAGCGTGGCATCCACGGTGTTGTAGTCGGGGGATTCCCCCCCATCGGGGAAGCGGTTGGGCAGCATCCCCTGGTCCAGGTATCGGGCGTAGGTGACCAGGATGCGCCGCGCCTCGGAGTAGCGTCCGGTGGAGAGGGTGAGCCCGGGCAGGGCGATCATCGTGTCGCGGCCCCAGTCGCTGAACCAGGGGTAGCCGGCCAGGATGGTGCCGGCTTCGCCCCGAGGCGCATTGCCACGGCGCACCAGGAACTGGTCGGCGGCGAGGACGAGTTGGGCACGCAGGGGATCGGCTTCGGCGCCCGCGCGGCGGACGAGCTCGCTCTCGCGCGCTAGCTGTCGCTTCCACTCGCGGGCGGGGCAGAGCTCCGGGGTGCTTCCATCGGGAGTAGCGGGTTCGGTGGTGACGACGACGAAACCGGCCCGGCCGGGCGATAGCGGGAACTCCAGGGTTCCCACCAGGAGGAGGTCTTCCTCGCAATCGAGGCCGCGCGCTTGCTCGTGGCGATGGTGGAAGCGCCACCACCAATCGCCGATGGGCGTGAAGCACGCCCCGGTGGGGCCGAGGATGCGCCAGGGAGTAGCCCCGGGAAATGCCACCACTTCGGCACCTGCGGCGATGGGCTGGATATCGAAGCGCCACTCCGTGGAGCCCCGCGTCTCGTGATGGTAGTCGCGATGGGTGGCAAAGATGGCCAGGCGGAGGCGCCCGCCGGTCTGCTCGGTGAGATAGCGCACGCAGGTCGTCGAGCGGCCGTAGAGCATCCAGATGCTCTTTTGGAGGACGCCCCCCGGAACGGCATAGCGCCAGGTGGGTCGCGCGCCCTCCAGACGGAACGAGGAGAGGTGGGTGACTCCCCAGGGGGCACGTGTGCCATCGGCAAACTCGTTGGCGCCCAGGGCGAGCGTCTCGCCGGCCGTCTCGAAGGTCTCGTCTACTTTGGCGCACAGGACGGTGCGCCCCAGGGGGGGCATGAGCGCGGCAACGAGGAGGCCGTGGTAGCGCCTTGTGCAGGCGCCGGCAATGCTGCCCATGGCATAGCCGCCGAGGCCGTTCGTACAGAGCCACTCGCGCTCGAGCGCATCCTCGGGAGAGACGGGCTCGAGATGGATGAAGGCGGATTCCGCGGCGGGGGGCGTTCCCGCGCCGCGTTGCCCTGCAGGCCGAGCCTGCCTCCGCTGTCGTTCCATGAGCTTCCCTCTGTTCGGGTGTTCTCCCACCTGGGGGCAGCGCGATGGCCGCCCCTAGGCCCTCATTATTCACATCAGAATAATGAAAAGAAGTCTCACTGCCAGGCATGGCGCGGGTTCGTGGTGACTGCCCCCGAAAACACTCTGCCACCGGGCGCTTATGGCGCGAACGGCGCGCCACCAGGCAAGAGTCTTCCTTGAAGTATTCTGGTGAATACTTCGGGCTAGCCCCGCGGGGTGGGGCTTACTCCGCGCTGCGGAGCGCCGGGACCAAGTAGTCATCGACCACTACGTCCCAGGACATTCTGGCTGCCAGCGCCGATCCCTTCTTAAGGAGGGCCATGCGCTCCTGATCATCTTCGGGCAGGCGCTTCACCACCTCGGCTGCGGCCTCGCGGCAGACGCGCTCCTCCACTTCGTCGCGCTCGGTGATCCCGATGGAGCGCACGTCCTCCAGGGTGCGCACCTTCTTGGGCAGGGCAGTGAAGTCGGCGATCACCACGGTCTCCGGGTTCCCGTCGCCCGCAGCTTTCAGGGCAAAGCCGGCGCTGCCGCAGACGCTGGAGACGAGGCAGATTCCGCCAAAGGAGAGCGGCTCCATCTGGGCGATGCCAAACGGCTCGTAGATAGAGAGACCCAGCTCCAGGTCGGACGCGATGCGCATATCCATCCAGGTGAGCTCCTTGGGCGCGGCCTCGCCCAGGACTTCGCGCTCGAAGCCGAACTGGTTGATGAAGAGAACGCGCGTGTTGCGCGCGCACATATTCAGCTTCTGGATGTGCTGATAGAGACCGGCCTCGCCAGGCGTCAGGTCGGCGCCGCCTTCGCGGTGGGCCACCGGCCAGGAGTGGCTCTGCTCCAGATGGCGCACCGTCTCCCACGGCTGGGGACCGCCGCGCTCGGTGCTGAGGAGGATGAAGACGGCGCTCTTGCCCCGCTGTTGCAGCCCTTTATCGATATGCCACAGCGCCTTCAGGTCACGCCAGTAGGCTTTGGAGAGAACGAAGCGGCCGACATGCGTGAAGATGTAATCCGGCCGATAGCCGATCAGGTTCTCGACATAAGTGAGAACGAGCTCGCGGCTGCGCTTCTTTTGCGCCGCGTCGCACGGGAGGAAGGGAAGCCCGTTGAAGACGACGTGCTTCCTGGCACGTGCCATCTCGGGGCCGAGGAAGTTGAGCTCGTCGACGAGCTGCTCGCCGACGCAAAGGATGCCGTCGCAGTTGACGGCGGCCCGTGTCAGCGGGTGTTTGAAGAAGTTCACCTGCTGCGGGAAGAGTTCATCGGCGTATTTCCCCTCCTCGAGCGCGATCTTCAAGAGAGGGTAGACGAGCGTGTCGTGGCCGGAGTTCCCCTCCACGATCCGGCGCAGGGTGGGCACTTCATGCGCGTAGAGAAACGTTCGGAAACCCGGGTTGCGCTCCATGATGGCGGCGTATGCCAGTGGCAGGCCCATGAACTCGTGGGCCAGGATGCACGTTTGGTCGCCCGGCCTTCCGATCTCCAGCGCAGGGAGCGCCGCGTAGCCGGCCACGCCCAGGCGCACGTACTGCTCGTACTCCCAGGAGGCATCCCAGCGGTAAGAGTCCATCCCGAAGCGACGAAAGAGGTTGTACTTGAACGTCGCCAGCGGCTCCGGGCGCAGGCGACGCACATCGACCAGGAGCACCTCCGGGTCGAGTGAGACCCCGGTGAGGGGATCGGTGAACCGCCTGCGACCGTAGACGAAGCGGGTGCCAAGGTGCTCCTCGACCGGACGGAGCTGGGCGCCATAGCCGCCCACATCGATGCCGTGAATCGAGGAGTAGAGCACCGTGCCGGTTGATGAGAGAACCGTCTCCGGGGATTCATGCCCCCAGAGCGGGCCGATCAGGAGCGAACGCCCGAACTCGCGCGCATAGGAGCGGGAGGTGAAGAGGCCATGCAGCACCGCGCCGATGCCTCCCACTTTCACCACCGCTTCATGGGTCACGTGTACCAGTGTCTTCATCCGCTCTCCTCCCTCCCACCGTCGTTGACATGCGCCGGGAGCGGAAAGGGACGCGAACGCTCCGCGGGCCGTGCTCCTGGCACCGGCCCTCCCGGCCATCCCTCTTCAGCTGCGGCTCCCCGTTTGCGCCACTCCAACGGATTCCCCTTAGGTTCCTACCCGGTCGTGCATGTGGCCAAACGGACCTTGCCCGACGGCTTCCCTGTTCCTTCGGCGCACGCACCTCGAACGCCTGCTTTTCGGATGGGATGGATTCACTGTGTTGCCGCGAGCGGCATTTTCTGCTATAATACAGACGAACGCTGGCCTCCGCGAGGGAGGACCGGGTGAAGCCACGAGCCGTTAGCTCAGCCGGCAGAGCATCTCCCTTTTAAGGAGAGGGTCGTTGGTTCGAATCCAACACGGCTCACCAGAACTTCATATCGAATTGTTCCCATCCACAAGCTTTCCTGCCCTCTCGGCTCCCAATGCCCGTGCCGCAGGCCGGCTCTCTCAAGGAGAGTGTCTGCACAGGGCGTTTGGACGCCAAAGAGACGGCTTACTCGCTTCGCAAGGTTGATGCCGGACCGTTCTTCCTTTGCCGCGCTCGCGTGTTGCGTAGCCCCAGATGGAGCGTCCGCTCCCTTTGCTCGTGGTCTCATTGCCCGTGCAATCAGCGATTGACTCCTCAGTGGCTGGCGTACCCTTTTCTCGCGGGCCTGCCACAAACGCCAGCCGACACCCCTTCTGGCAAGGAGCGGCGCGCCCCTAGAGCGAAGGATGTAGCATCCCGGCGGCTGCACCCTGGCCGGCGAAGGAGGCACCCGATGCGTATTGGTCTCATGGCCACACTCACTCTTCTGCTCGCCATTCCGGCGGCGGTCGCGTTTCCCCTGAGCGATCCGGCGGCGCCGTGGGTCACCGCCGGCGCCCCCGGAGTGGCACCCACTCTCGATGGAGTCATCGACGCCCGCGAGTGGGCCGGCTCTGTGCCGCTCACCGGGTTTGGGGGCGTAAACACGCAGGAACTCTCTTCCATTCAGCCCACGGTGCGCGTGGCGCGCGACGCGGCGCACCTCTACCTGGCGGTCCACGTGCCGCTCCCGGGAGGCCGGGCGCCGGTCGCCAAGGCCCGGCAACACGATGGCGCCGTGTGGGAAGACGACTCGGTGGAGGTCTTCCTCGACCCGGGCCACGGCCACCAGGAATACTTCCAGTTCACGGGCAACGCCATCGGCACGCGCCTGGACGCGCGCGGCAAGGATGCCGCGTGGAATGGCGAGTGGCAGTTCCAGGCGCGCGCGGGCAAGGGCAGCTGGAGCGCCGAGCTCGCGATTCCGTTTGCCACGCTCCAGATGCGCGCGCCTGGGGAGAACGCGGTGTGGGGCTTCAACGTCTGCGCGAGCATCCGCGGCGTTGGGAGCATAAGCTGGGCGCCGGTGCTCCGCTCGTTCCACGAGCCAGCGCGTTTCGGGCACCTGCGCTTCTCGAGTGCGGGCGCGGCGGGCATCGAAACGCTGGCCGGGCTGCTCCAGGGCGGCGGCGAGATCAAGGGCGTGGCGCGCGGCACGGGAGTGAGCCTGCGTTGGCAGCTCTCGCGCGATGGCGCGCAGGCCATTGAGAAGCGGCTCTCGGGTTCGGGAGAGTTTGCCTTCCCGGTGGAGCTGCCGCGAGATGGCCGGTTCCCGGCGGCGGGGCGCTACACGCTCGAGATCGTCGCCGAGCGCGCGGGTGACAAGCTGCCGCTGATGCGCCTGGCGGCCGATCACACCGTTTCCCCGCCGCTCCAACTGCGCGCTCGCGCCTTCGTCTACGCGGGCCGGCTGGAGACGGAAGCGGCGGTCGAGGCAGCCGGACTCAACCCGGCGGACCTGGCGTGCCGGTTTGCCCTCGCCCCAGAAGGCGGGAAGCCCTCAGTAACCCGCGAGGCGGCCTTGGAGAACGGGCGCACCGCGCGCGCTACCTTCCAGAAGGCGGAAGTGCCCGAGGGGAAGATCACCGTCTCGGTCACCCTCCTGGAGAAGGGCATGCCCATCCGCGTCGCCAGCAAGGTGCTCGACCGGCCGCTCTCACCGCCCTGGCTGGGTGACCGGACCGGCATCACCGACGAAGTGCCAGCGCCGTGGACGCCGCTCAAGGTGCGCGGCAAGGAGGCACGCGCAGGCGCCCGCGGTTCGGCCGTCTCGGTACGCCCTTGGGGCCGGGATTACCGCTTTGAAGGAGGCCTCTTCCCCGCCCAGGTGACGGCGAAAGGCGCCTCGGTCTTGGCCGGACCGATCACGCTGCGCGCGGCGCGCGCGGGCCAGGCGCTGCCGTGGCGCGAGGCGTGGACGAAAGTCTCGAAGAACGCTCCGTCCGCCGTCGACCTCGCCGGTGGCGCGGTGACCACGGGCGCGCGCCTCTCGGGGACCGCGCGCGTGGAGTTCGACGGGATGCTCCGGGTTGACCTGGAGCTCTCGCCGGAAGGCGGGGCCGCGCCGGATATGCTGGTCCTGGAAGTTCCCCTGCGCGCGGAGCACGCGCGCTATCTCTATCACTTCCCGGGGCAGTGGGGCTCGGTGGAGAACTCGGGCGCGCTCCCGGCCGAGGGGTGGCACCACGCGTTCAAGCCGTTCGTGTGGCTAGGCGATGAGGAGCGAGGCTTCTCGTGGTTCTGCGAGTCGGAGGAGAACTGGTCGCCCGCCGATCCGGAGCGTGCGATCACGATTGACCGGGAGGGCGACCGGGTGGTGCTGCGCCTCCATCTGGTGGAGGGAGCGCCGGTCCAGAAGCCGCTGAAATATACGTTCGGGTTCCAGGCGACGCCGGTGAAGCAGCCGGAGAAGGATGCCTGGGACTACCGCATCCATCATGGCGGAAGCTACACGCTGCACAAGGATCTCTACACGCGCCAGGGCCGGGTAGCTTACCCCGCAGCCGGACTGATCCGGGGCGAACAGGGCACCTTCGAGGCGTGGGTCCAGCCGCTCTTCGACTCCGATCCCTCGCTTCCCGCGGAGAAGAAGCGGGGGTGGGGAAATCGGGGGATCTTCTCGGTCCGACTGCCGGATGACACCAACTTCGGCATCTACTGGAACGAGCTCGTCCAGGGCCCCGTCGTCTGGGTGCGCGAGAATGGCAACGTCACCTTCTACGCGGGGGCGCCAATCGCGTGCAAGAGCGGCGAGTGGCATCATCTGGCGTTCACCTGGGGCGATGCCATCCGGTGCTACTACGACGGCGAGTGCGTCTTTGAGAGGCCGCGCCGGGGGCTTACCGCGACCCCGCTCGAGCTGGAGAACACGGAGATCGTCTTGGGCGAGCGCCTCCCCCACTTCGTCATCGACGAGGTGCGGATCCTCGACGTGGCGCGCGCGCCGGTGGTGCCCGCCGGGCCGCTGGAGGCCGACGCGCACACGCTCTTCCTGGAGCGGTTCGAGCGGCTCGGGGAGGCCAACACCTTCCAACCCGAGAAGGGCCCCGCAGGGAAGCTGCACGGGGGGGCCACGCTCGTCGAGGGCCGTTTCGGGAAGGGCCTGGCGATGAGCACCCGGGGGATGGCCGGCTACACCAAACTCGACCGGCTGGCCGAAATGGGCGTGCGTACGGTTTGCTTCCACGAGCACTGGACGCCGTGGCAATCGCATCCCTACACCACGCCGGAGAACGAGCCGAAGCTCGCCGAGCTGGTGAAGGCGATTCACGCCAAGAAGATGCAGCTCCTCCTCTATATGGGCCGGAAGATCGCGGATATCGCTCCGGAGTACGAACTCTACTCGGAAGATGTCCTGATGATGCCGCGCGGACGTCGCTACACGCGCCAGCCACCGCAGACCGACTGGGGCATCTGCTGGCGAAGCCATTGGAAGGAGTTCGCGCTGAAGGGCCTGGCCGAGACGATGGACCGCTTCGGCAGCGATGGCTGGTACCTGGACGGTTCTGAGTGGCCGTGCCCATGCACCAACCGGGACCACGGTTGCGGCTACGTGAAGCCGGACGGTACCATCGGCCCGACGCATGACATCTTCGCCACGCGCGAGTTCATGCGCCGGCTCTACGTGCTGACGCGACAGCGCCGCCCGGATGGCCAGCTGAATATCCACAACTCCACGGTGATGGTGATCCCCACCTTGGCGTGGGGCACCAGCACGTGGAACGGCGAGCAGCTGGGCAGCATCGACCGCGGCCCCGAGTTCCTGAAGCTGATGCCGCTCGATGCCTTCCGCACGGAGATGATGGGTCACCCGTTCGGCGTGCCGTCCGAGTTCCTCTGCTACGAGCGGCCGTGGACGACGCACGAGGCGCTTTCGTTCACCCTGCTCCACGATGTCCTGGTGCGGCCCAACGGCTATGACGACCGCCTGGAGGAGGTGGCGTCGCTGTGGCGGGCGATGGGTGCGTTCGGTCGCAACAAGGCGCGCTGGCTTCCCTACTGGAAGAATAGCGATCTGGTCCGCCCGGAGCATGAGGCGGTGAAGGTGAGCCTCTACACCCGTGGCAAGGACGGGACGTTGCTCGTCGTTTCCAACCTCTCCGCGGAAGCGCGGACGGCGAAGGTGGAGCTGAACCTGAAACAGCTCGGGCTGCGGGCTGGCGCGAAGGCGGTGGATGCCCGGACCAACGAGCCGGTTACCCTGGAGAACGGGCGTCTGGCGGTGGAGCTGGGCGGGTTCGACTACACGCTGGTCCACGTGCGCTGATCCGGCGTGGCAGCAGCATGACCTGGGAGGGGGAGCCCTGGAAGTGACTTTGCCGGGAAGTAG
>DUUU01000208.1 GCA_012841485.1 Armatimonadota bacterium | reverse complement strand
GCGGGGGGCATAGAGGCGGAGCGTGCGGTGGACCCAACTGCTCGTGCGCACGGGCACGGTGCTCTTCTCCACCACCAGGCGATAGCTATCCATCGCGAGCGCCACCTGGCGCACCACGGTCTCGAGCTGCGAGAGATCGGCGCTGCCATCAGCGCGTGGCGGAGTGCCCACGCAGATGAAGAGCACGGGCGCGTGCCGGACGGCCACCGCCATCTCCGTCGTGAAGCGGAGGCGGCCCGAGGCCTGCTGTGCTTCAAGCCGCTCGGCCAGGCCCGGCTCGTAGATGACCGGGTCGCCCGCCTGCAGCCGGCGCACCTTGGCCACGTCATGGTCCATGCCCACCACTTCGTGCCCAAGCTCGGCCAATCCAACCGCCTGGACCAGGCCGACATACCCCGTGCCGATAACCGTGATCTTCATGCGATCTCCCTCGGTACTCAACAGAGGTCATGGAGCGTCACACAGGGCCCGCCCGGCACGTACTGCAACGCCCGTGGGCGCAACTCAGGCCCTGGGTGGAGAAGTGCTCTCCCGCGAGGAGGATGCCTGTGGCGTGTGCTCCTCGGGCTTACCTCACGGCGGTGGCGATGCGCAGGCTCTCCAAACCTGCTTCCAGCGGGGCGAGCACCCCATGTCCCGGATCACGAATCGCCGCCACCAGATCCCTCAACGCCGCGCGCGCGGCCGCCGCGTAGACCGCCTGCTTATCGAGCGAGGGCTGGCAACGCATCTCAATCAGGCGCGTCACTTGATAGGAGTCCCCGCCCCCACGGATCACCTCGCCGGCACCGGGATACTCCTCGCGGAGCGTGACCGCCGCTTCGGGGCAGAGAGCGGCTAGCCGGGCATATTCGGCTTCATCTACGGCCGCTTCCACATCCAGGCAGAGGGGAATCCAGCCACCGACCGTCGCGTAGCCCCGATCAAAGCCGAGACGAGCCCACGTCCGCTCGAGGCGCGCCGGCTTATCGAACGCATGGTAGAAAGTCGCCAGAATCCCACTGGCATACTCCACGTTCGCCAGAACGCGATCCTCTTGCGTCGTTCCCGGCCGGATGGTGCGGTGCCCAGTCACCCGCACCGGCGTGCTCCCGGCGATCCACGTGTAGAGATCGAAGAAGTGCACCCCGTGCTCCACCAGGATGCCGCCGCTTTGCTCCGGATTCCAGAACCAGTGCTCCGGGGGCAGATCCTCGTCGGCCGCGAAGTTGGCGAGATCGACGCGGTGCAACGCGCCCAGCACTCCTTCGGCAACAATCTGGCGCAACCGCTCCGCCAGCGGCGTGTAGCGCATCACATAGCCCATCACGCCGCGCACGCCCGCCGCGCGCACCGCCTCGAGGATCGCCTCGCCATCCTCCACGCGCGTCGCCAGCGGCTTCTCGCAGTAGAGGTGCTTTCCCGCGTTCGCCACATCGATCGCGTGGCGAGCATGGTCTGCCGGCGGGCTGGTCACCGCGACCACGTCAATCTCCGGATCGGCTAGGAGGGCGTCGTGGCCCACGTAGAAGCGAGGGATACCGAGCTTGCGTGCCGTCTGCTCCAGGCGCTGCCGGTTTCTACCCGCAATCGCCAGGATCTCAATCTCCGGCATCTCCGCCCAGCTCTCGATCAGAAACCGGCCGTATCCGCCATAGCCGATCAGGCCAACACGAATGGGCGCTGCCTCGCTCTTCATGCCCCCGATCCTCCCTCCTGCGCATTATAGCCTGCCCCCAAAGCCAAGTCAACCAGCATGCGGTCGGGCAGTACCACGGTCTTCTCAGGGAGTCTCTCTTCCTAGCTTACCCTGGTTAGATGGCCCACACCCGGGGTTCAGAAAGCTCGGATGGTTGTGTCGGCCTCCTTCAGAACGACGCGGGCGACCCCATGCACGCGTACCGAGAGGCCTACTCGGCGCGGAAGCGATAGCCGACGCCGGGCTCCGTGAGAATGTAGCGGGGCGAGGATGAATCATCGCGAAGTTTCCGGCGAAGCTGGCTCACGAAGACGCGCAGGTACTCCGGCTCCGCCCCATGGCGGTTGCCCCAGACCGCCTTCAGCAGCATGTTGTGTGTTAAGACGCGGTTGGCGTTGGTGACCATGAACTTCAGCAGCTCGTACTCGGTGGGGGTGAGCCGGACCTCCTCGCCGCAAAGCGTGATGACCCGCCGGTGGAGATCGATGCGCAGGTCGCCTGTCTCGAACGTTGCGCCGCTATGGGCCTCGTTGGCCGCGAGACCGGAGCGCCGGAGCGCGGATCGAATTCGCGCCAACAGCTCTTCCAGGCCAAAGGGCTTCGTGACGTAATCATCCGCTCCCAGGTCGAGGGCCTGGACCTTGGCCCGCTCCTCGCCAATGGCGGAAAGCACGATGATGGGGGCTTTGGACCACTCGCGGAAGCGCCGGGTGAACTCCAGGCCATCCATACCAGGCATGACCAGGTCGAGCAGCACGACATCCGGCTCCCTCTCAGCCGCCTGGTCCAGCGCCTCCTCACCATCGGAGGCAACCATCACCTCATACTCGCGGGCAGCAAGGTTCCGGCGGAGGGTACGCTGCATTTGCTCCTCGTCGTCTACTACCAGGACGCGCTTCTTCATGAACCGGACCTCGTCATAGAGCGCCGCTGGCGGCGCTCCCAGCCGGGTGGTACCACACATCCCGGGCCGATGGAAGGCTCCGCCATCTCGGGGTATCAGGGTCAACCCGAATCTTAGCATATCGCCAGGAGAGTGTCAAATTGGCGCTCGATACCGCTGGGATTCCGACATAGGAAGAGGGCCGCCCCCATGCGCGGAGCTCGAAGCATCACGCGACTTCCCTGAAAAACCCCTCCCCCTCCCAGCCACCGCCATGGATGGAGAGCACGCCCTCGCTCAGAGCGCAAAGATTCTGTGTCCATACTTCTTGACACGACTGCCAGGATCTCCGCGCTTCCTCCTGAACTCTTAACAGGGCCACGACCATGGGCGAATGCGAGGAGGCTTGGACCAGACCACAGGCGGGCCTCCATGGTCAGTATCGAGAAGCCGCTGGCGCCATGGGGCTCTCGTCTCAGTGGGGCGAGGGCGTGGAAAGTGAGAAGAGCGATGAAGCCGAAAGAGAGAGCGATTGCGGCGCTGGAGTTGCGTGAGCCCCCCGAGGGACTGGTGCCCACCTTTGAGCTGGAGTTTCAGCTCACCCAGGAGCTCCTGGGGAAGGAGTATCATGCGCGCGACGCCTGGCGGGGCGTGACGCGGGCCGAGCGCGACCGGATGATCCATGAGAACGCCGAACTCCTGGTGGAGGTCGGCGAGCGTCTCGATTACTGCATCCTCATGGACACGTGCTCGCCGGACGTGGAGGGCCACATCGAGACGGCGCGCCTGATCAAAGAGCTCTCGGGCGACCGCTTCCTGGTGATCGTGCATGGTGACGCTACGTATGCCATTCCTGACGGCAACCACATGGTGGAGTACTCCCTCTGGTTCGCCGAGAAGCCGGATGAGGCAAAGCGGGTGGCAGACGAGCGCGTCACCACCGCCCTGGAGCGTGGCCGCCGCCTAGTGGATGGGGGCATCGATGGCTTCGCGCTCTGCGCCGATTACTGCCTCAACTCCGGCCCGTTCCTCTCGCCGCGGATGTTCTCCGAGTTCGTCACTCCCTTCCTGGCCCGTCTGGTGGCGGGCTACCGGGAGATGGGCGCCTATGTGATCAAGCACACCGATGGCAACATCATGCCGATCCTCGACCAACTCGTCTCCTGCCGGCCCCACGCCATTCACTCCATCGACACCCAGGCCGAGCAGATGGATCTGCGCGTGATCAAGGAGAAGGTTGGCAAGGAGGTCTGCCTCATCGGCGGGGTGCAGTGTGGCCTCCTGCAGACAGGCACCGAGGAGGAGATCATCGCGAACTGCCGGTATGCCCTGGAGCATGGCATGCCAGGCGGCGGCTACATCTACAGCACGAGTAACGTCGCCTTCAAGGGCCTTCCCCTGGAGCGCTACCTGCTGGTGCTCGAGATGCGGCAGAAGTATGGATGGTATGGCACGCCTCCGGTGGCCGCCGGGGCGGCGTGAGCACACCGCGCAAGCAGCGTGCCTCTACCGGGAGGAGTCCGGGCCTCCGCGTGGTAGTTGATCCATACGGGCGTGGCATCTTCCGCGGGCATGCCGCCCGGTTCTTGCTCCTACCGGTCACAGGTAGGCGGGAGGGTTGCTCCATGTCGAGTGGCGCACGGCGCAGCCCCTTGCAGGTGCGATGGCTCGGTCTCGTTGCCCGCTTGGTTTGGCGTTATGGACCGCGTTTGGCACGCGGACGCCGGGCGAGCTTGCCATCATCATCGGCACTAGGAGAGAGGGATATGAACGAGAAGCAGCGCAAGGACGCCCTGAAGAGGGGCATCTCACTGGAGTGGCCTCCGGAGCCGATCCTCGGCAGCTACTACGGTGAGGAAGAGGTCGAGGCGGTCGTCAAGACAGTTCGCGCATCCATGGACCCGCGGGTGGGCTTCGGCTTCATCTGCGAGGAGATCTGGGAGTTCGAGCGGGCCTTCGCCCAGTGGGTGGGCAGCGAGTTCTGCGTCTCGATCAATGGCGCTGGAGGCGGGCTCGATATGGCGATCATCTGCCTGGACCTGGAGCCGGGCGATGAGGTGATCGTGCCCTCAATCAACTTCCGTGCCTCGCCGCTGTCGGTACTTGGCCAGCGCGGCAAGCCCGTCTTCGCCGAGATCGACCCGAAGACGCTGAACCTGGATCCCAACGACGTGGAGCGCAAGATCACGCCGCGCACGCGCGCCATCCTCCCCACCCACATGAACGGCCTCTCCGCCGATATGGACGCGCTGGAGGAGATCGGCCGGCGCCATCCCCATCCGGAGCACGGCCCAATCCCGGTGATCGGCGATGCCGCGCGCACCCTTGGCGCCACCTATAAGGGCACGAAGGTGGGCAAGAAGGGATGGATGAACATCTTCAGCTTCCATACTCAGAAGATGATCACCACCCTGGGCGAAGGCGGCGCGATCACCACCGATGACCGCGACCTGGCAACCCGCCTGCAGGGGATTCGCCAGTTTGGCAACCCGGCGCACTCCTACGATCCGGAGCTACGCGGCATCGGCTGGGGCAGCAACTACAAGATGACCAAGATTCAGGCGGCGGTGGGCCTCGTGCAGCTCAAGCGCCTGGATGACCTCGTTGCGCGGCGCCAGCGCCTCGCGCGCGCGCGCACGGCCATGCTCGAGGGATGCCCCGGCCTGCAGCTCCCCTACGAGCCGGAGGGGTATGAGGGCAGCTTCTACCTCTACACAATCCTCGTGCCCAAGGAGTGGGCCGGCGAGAAGCGGGATCGACTGATGACGATCCTGAAGGAGCAGTACAACGTGGAGTGCGTGGTGGCCAACCCGCCGGTGCATAGCACGGTGCCCTACATCGCCGAGCATGCCCCCGGCCAAGACCTCCCGGTCTCGGATGAGGTCGGCGCGCGCATCTTCTGCCCGCCGATCCACCCCTACATGCCTGACGAGGATAACGAGTACATCGCCGCCGCCATCTGGGAGGCGACGCTGAAGCTTCGCGACTGAGTCGAAACCTCGAGGAGCGTTGGAAGCTGGCTTCCAGCGCTCCTCTTCCCTCACAGAATTCGTGGCGTCAGAAGCCCATACGCCCTCGCGGTGAGAGGAAGGCGCCTCTCGCCCCCCCTTTCCGGTTTCACACACCCCATCTTCGGGCGGTCATGCGCTCGCGCAAGGCACTCCCGCTGCGTCGATAGCGGCTATCGTGCCGTAGCGCGCCGCGGCTTGAGGCCCTGGGCGTTACCAGCTCGCGTGCGGAGAGGCCTGGCAGCCGCGTTTCGCGCGCACGGCCGCAGGGAAGGGTCAGGAGCGAGGGGAGAGTGAGATGCCGCGTCTGATGAAACACACCCTGTGGGCGGGTCTTCTGGGGTTCTGCGCCGCGCTGCTTCTGAGGCTGCCGGTCGATACGCTATCGGCCGGCAACGCGGCGCCCACGCGCTTTGGAGAAGCACGGCGGGTGGGTCAGGGCCGGGCACGCTCCTGGGTCACCCTGGATGCGCGGGGCAGGCCGTTGGCATTGGGCATCGAGGTCACCGACCAGGCGCTCTCCGGGTTGCCGCCCCACAACGAGGAGTATGTGTTATCTCTACCCGCCGGCGTTGCCATGCCGCCGTACAACCATATGGCGCTGGACTGGAATCCGCACGGGCACATTCCGCCACAGATCTACGACGTGCCCCACTTCGATTGCCACTTCTACTTCATAGCCCCGGCAGAGCGTGCCCGGATCACGTCGAAGGGAGACGATGTGGCGCGCGTGCGGCGAGCACCACCCAGCGATGCCATCCCGGAGGGCTACGTGTATGCTCCCGGTGGCGACGAACCCGCCATGGGCGCCCACTGGGTGAACCCGCAATCGCCGGAGTTCCACGGGAAGCCCTTTACGCATACGTTCATCTACGGCTTCTATGACGGCCGGATGGTCTTCGTCGAGCCGATGGTCGCGCTCTCCTTCCTCCGGACAAGGCCTCGCGTCACGACCGCGATACCGCAGCCAAAGTGCTATCCGATGCGTGGCTATTACCCGACGCGCTACCAGGTCCGGCACGTCTCGAGCGCCAATGGGGGTGCCACCCGTGTATCCCTGGAAGGCCTGGTCCTCCGCGACGGCCCGCCAGCCGCCTCCCGGGGAGGTCAATGACCGGCCCGGCAGGCAGCGCGTGGATGCAGAGATCGCGCCGGGGATGCCGGCAGGCGTCGCGCGGATCTTTGCGCCCGCGCGACGCCCCATCATCCATCCACGGGCAACAACCGTGACCCAATTCCCCGCCGGCACCGCCTGATGCCCGAGCCAGCCCCGGGCTAGTGATCAATCCGCCACAGAGCGGTGGCGCGAGCGGGAAGCGTCACCGTGAAGTGGTCCACCCCCTTCGCGATCACCTTGCCTGTGAAGAGATCCGTGACCGTCGCCTTAGCCGGCAGGCGAATCGTCTTTTCGCCCGCGAGTTGGGTATGCACTCCGAGGAGCGAGCCAGAGGCATAGATGGCGTCGTTCGTGTCGAGGTAGACGTGAAGCCCGGCCAGGCGGGCGAGGTTGCGCAGGAAGACGGGCGAGGCGATGGGCGCGGCGATGTAGACGCTCGTCCAGCCCGCATGCGCGCGCACGCTCAGCGCCGGCGGACCATCCGGCACGTAGCTCCCGATCACTTGCGCCTTCGCGTCGGTTACTCGTGAGAGGGGACCAAACTTTTGGCTCGGGTGCGCGCCAAACTCCTCCTTTTCGGTCAGGCCGGCGGCCAGCGGGTGTGCCACGTCCGTGAAGGCGAGGCGGATCGGGCCCTCCTTCTCCTCGAACGCTATTTCCTGGCCGACCACATCCGAGACGCGCTCCGGGTGATACCCGTTCTCGCTGAGGATGCCCGGGGCGTACACAAAGGCCAGCACGCGGCCCTCGGATTTGAGCGCTTCCACGGCCTGGCGCTGTTCTTCCGTCAACCGGTAGCAGTTGGCGAAGAGGTAGGCGCGATAGCGGCGCGCGTCCTTGCGCGTCAGGTCGGACGCCATGATTGTATCGTAGGGCACCCCGCTCTGCCCCAGGGCATATCGGAGCTGAGTGAGCGGGCCACCCATCAGCGGCCGGTCGGGACGCTGGTGGTAGATGTGCGTCTCATCCAGGACCACGGCGAGCGTATCCGCCGGCGAGGCGCGCTCCATACCCAGATTGGCCCGGCCAATCTCCTGGAGTTGCTGGACCACGCGGCAGAGGCGCGGATCGCCACTCGTCCACCCGTTGCTGAAGTCGTACCACTGCACCAGGTGGCCCTTCACAAAGGAGAGGACGAACTCGCGCCGCAAGATCTCGGCGGCCTCGCGGACGTTCTTCGCGGGGCTGTGCGGCTGCGTCGTCCAGTGCGTGCGGATATCCGCCTGCTGGATCCAGAGCTTCCCGGCCAGCCGGAACGACTCGGCGGCGGTCATGAAGGCGCTGGGCGAGCCCACGGCGCGCACATTCCCGTACGGCGTCGGCGAGCAGCCGAAGTCGAGGTAGGGCGACGCCAGGTAGCGATGCAGCGCGAAGTGCCCGGAGTGCGCCCCGAAGTAGGGCGACTCGGGCAGGTGGAAGACATAGCCGTAGTAGGTGCCGACGATGTGCCGGCCACCGCTCTCCTCCTTAAGCACGCGCGCGTAGGCCTCAATCCGCTCGGCCACCTGCTCATGATGGAAGCGGTAGAAATCGATCACGCGACGCATCGGTCCGGCCGGGTCTCGGAATGCGAGCCGGTCGGTGGCGAGGCGCTCCTCCGCGCTCGGCACCGCGATCTCCTCGAAAGAGGCAAGCCGCGTCTGCCAGGCGCGGTTGAGCGCAGCGAGGTCGGGATACTGGCGGCGGAGCCACTCCTGGAACGCGCTCCGGTAGGCTGGGGAGTAATCGACCATCTCGCGGCTCTGAGCGCCCCAGGGGAACCACTCCCAGCTGATGCCATCGCACGGCCAATAGCCGACGATGCGGTCCGCGAAAGGCGAGGAGTAGAGATGGCGCGCGAAGCGACGCAGCGCCTCTTGCGAGAGCCGGGCCCAGGTGGGCGATGCCAGGGAGGGAAACTCGTTGCGGCCCCCGTGATAGTCGCCGACGTTATGCTTGCCATCGGCGGTCACGGTCCACTCCTCCTTCGGCACAAGCTGCCGCCAGAAGGGAAACGCCTTGCCGGAGAGATCGAAGGTGGGGATGATGTAGGCGTCCGGGTGATTCAGAAGCACGGAGAGGATCATCCGGTCGGCGGCGGAGTAGTCGTACTGGTCCGGCCCCACCCAGCCGATGTTGCCTGCGAAGACGATGAAGAGCTGCACGCCGGCGCCCCCGATGTTCTTCACATGGTAGGGCACGTCGCGGTTGTGGATGTAGTTCATCCCGGTATCTGGCCGGCCATTGATGAAAAGCGTGGGCGTACCGCGATGGGGGCGCACCTCGGCGCGCGCGAGCGGGCCGGGCTTCCGCGGCAACACGGTGATCTCCGCGGTCTCGCACTGCTCGCGCGAGCGGCCCACGATCTCACTTCCGGCGGGGCCCAGACGCAGGCGGTACTTGCCGCCCGGGAGGAAGGCAGGAAGCGTCACCTCGGCCGGACCGATCGTAAGGAGATCGCCCTGTCGCTTCACCGGCCACCCGCCCGCGGGCTCCAGCGGCAAGCTCACCGCGTCTCCCAGGAGTTCGGCGACCACCGGACCACCTGCCTTCGTGCGGAAGGTAGCGGCGACGCGGAGCCGCCCGCCCGCGCGCACGGTGTTGGGCACGTCGCGCCGGACGACCGAGCACGGCGCCAGCGGGCCGAGCTCCGGCATTGACAGGGCACCCCAGGGCGCCACGGGGGGCCGGCCCACCTCGCGCGCCGCCGCCCACCCGGAGTCGTCAAACCCGGGGGCTTCCCACCCATCCGCCGGCGAGAGCGCCACCTTCCAGGAGGCGTCGGTCTTGAGGGGGATCCGCTGGCCATTC
>DUUU01000207.1 GCA_012841485.1 Armatimonadota bacterium | reverse complement strand
GCCAGGTGGATTGACCGCGGCGTTGTTCATCGGCGCGCCGCTCCATCAGCGCGATCAGTCGGTCTACTTTAGCCTGCAGCTCTTCCATGCTGCTTGCATCCTCGTCCGCCGTCTCGGTGATCTCGCGGTCGAGCTGGGTCACCTGGGGTGGCGCCATCTCCTTTCCCACGAAGTAGGATGCAAGCACCGCGGTGATGTAGCCGATGACCGCCATCCCGAAGATGTAGATCGCCAGAGCGAGGATGCGGCCCTCGGCGGTGACCGGTGCGAGATCGGCGCCAACGGTCGTGATGGAGGCGGCCGACCACCAGAGGGCGTCGCCGAGACCCCGGAAGCGCGACTCGGGCACTCCCCGTTCCACCAGATACATGCCGGCTCCGCCGGCGAGGGTGACGAGAAGCGTGACCAGCGCCACATAACCGACGCCTCGTGCCTCCAGTACGGCGCCCGCCTGCCGGGAAGCGCGTCCGGTGAGCGCCAGGAGACGGAAGAGGCGGAGTGTCCGCAGCGCGCGTAAAGCTCGCAGCGCGCGAAAGACACGGAGGAAGGGCAGGAGCACGCTGAATGCTGCCAGCCAGTTCCGGCGCAGATAGGCGCGCTTATCATGCGCCAGCGCGAACATCACCACAAACTCGATGGCAAAGATCGTCCAGATGACCCATTGCACGAGGGCGATCAACCGGCTCTGCCCCGGCCTCAGGGTAACCGTCGCATCCACCAGCGCCAGCGCTAGGAAGAGGATCGAGAGGATCACCATCGGCACTTCGATGGCGGCCTCGATCCACTCCTGTATCCGCCGTGGCCTCCAGGCTCGGAACGGGAGCAAGCGTGCCTCACCTTCCGGACGCTCTCAAAAACCCGCGCGCTTGTCGACGACGTGACGGAGGGGCTCTCCCGCCGTGAACCGGCGCAGGTTGTCTGCCACCAGGTCAATCATCCGGCGGCGTATCATCGCCGAGCGGCCACCGCAGTGCGGCGTGAGGATCACGTTCTCCAGGGTCAGCAGGCGATGGCCGTCTGGCAGCGGCTCCGGTTCGGTCACATCGAGCCCTGCGCCTGCCAGTTCGCCGGCCTCCGGCGCCGTGGCCAGCGCCTCGTGGTCTACGATCCCCCCGCGCGCGACGTTGATCAGGAAAGCGCTCTGCTTCATCCGGCGGAGCATCGGCGCGTCGAAGAGGTGATAGGTAGCGGGGGTCAGCGGGCAGCAGATCGCCACGTGGTCTGCCTGGGGCAGGAGGTGCGCGAGGTCGCGTGGCGGGTGGAGAGCATCGACGCGCATGATCGACGGACTGCCCTCGAATCCGGTGGCCAGGATGCGCATATCGAAGGCGGACGCGCGCTGGGCGACCAGCCGTCCGACACTGCCGAGCCCGATGATGAGCAGGGTCTGCCCGGCCAACTCGGGCGCGATCTGGTCGTCGCTCCCCCAGCCCCGTTCTTCCGTGTTGCGAAGCATCGCCGGTATCTTCCGGGCGAGCGCCAGAAGGAGCGCCAGGGTGTGATCGGCCATCTGCGCTGCCGCCAGGCCCCGGGCGTTCGTCAGAACGACCTGGCTGTGCCGTAGCTCGGGGAAAAGATAGACCTCCACGCCGGCGCTGGGCGCTTGCACCCAGCGCAGCCGCGGGGCTGCGCGGAAGAGGCCGGCATTGAGGTAGCCGAAGAGGGCATCTGCTTCCGGTGCCAGGGCCATCGCTTCGGCGTGCGATGCCGCCACCAGGAGCTCCGCGTCCGGCGCCGCCTGGCGGATGAGGTCGATCTCCCCGGGCGAGAGGCGCGCCACTTGCGCTAACAGCAACTCGGCGCCGGATACCTTTCCCTGCAGCGCCATCATCTCCTCGTCCGAAAGCCCCGAGATGAGAAACTTCACCGACACTGTGACGCCCCCTCCCTTCGCGCGTCGCGTGAGCTAATCCGGCCATCCACACCGTGCGCTCCGCGGGAGAAGCATGCAGGCTATATGCCAGAGCGCGAGCCGCGCGATACAGGAGGAACCAGGCTGGCCTCCTCGAATGGATGGGCAAGCAGAGCGGGAGGAGAAGCCGTGAGGAAGCACTTTTTCTTCTTGATCGCCGCCCTTGCAGGCGGATTGATGGTGCCGGCCGCCGCGTCCCAAGTGGCAGATAGTGATAAAGACGGCCTGCCGGATGAGGTGGAGGAACGGCTTGGCACGGATCCCCGCCGGCCGGAGGTCTTGGAGCAGGTCGCCACTTTCCCTGCCACGGTGAAAGAGCGCCCCGAGCTCGATATCGTCCGCGTCG
>DUUU01000206.1 GCA_012841485.1 Armatimonadota bacterium | reverse complement strand
GGGCCGTCACTGCTCGATCACGGTCGTGCTCTTCGCCATCTCGGGATCCGGCGAGAGGAGGGGCTTCTTTCCGCTGGCCGTCTTGAGCCCCCGGATGATCACTTTCTCGGTCAGCCTATAGGGGAAGGGGCGCGCCTGGTCGCTCTTCGCCGCTCCGTCGGGATCGGAGAAGAGGTACATCCCCTCATACTCCTCAGGATGGTTGCTGTCATCCACGAACAGCCCGTCAATCCGGATCTCCCGGGGCATGAAGCAGGGATAGCCGAAGTCGTGCGTGCCGTCGTTGGACGCGCGGATGAGGTGCGGCCAGCACGTTCGCCCGCCGGATGGCACCCAACGGCAGTTGCGGATGACCACGTCGCCCTCCCAGGTGCTGCCGTAATCGCTGCGGAGGCTGATGAACGCCCCGCCGTACAGGGTGGAGTCCTCGACCAGCAGGGTGCCGCGGCCGATGGCGTTGAGCCCCGCATAGCCCAGCTCGCAGCGTCGGATCGTGTAGGTGCCGGAGACCCCCTGGTGCGCGTCCATCCGCGAGAGCACGCAATCCTCCAGAAGGATGTTCTTGCAGTAGTTCGTGCCGATCACGCCCCAGCGAGTGGTGTCGAGGATGTGATCCATCCGGACACCAATCAGGCGGAGGTTGATTACCTGGTTGGCCGACAGATCATAGGAGCCCATGCTGACCGGCTTCCCCGCCGCGCCGATGGTGGAGTAGGTTTTGTGCCCGCTGACGAAGCAGTTGCGCAGGGTGATGTTGGCGCAGCGGCTGATGCTGAGGAAGCCGGAGTAGGGGTGCCCCACGGCCGTCTCTCCCACGACATAATGGGTGAGGCCGTCCACCTCCGTGTTCGAACGGGTGATGACGATATTCCGGGACCAGTAGTTGTAGCCCTTCTCCTGCTTCATCCGGTTGGCGAAGGTAGTGAAAACCCCGCCTTTGATCAAGAGCGGTTTCTCGTCGATCGGGCGGGCCTCGATGCGGGTGATCGTGTCGTAATCCCAGTCGATGGCGCCTTCCACCGTGCCATCCCGGCGCACGATGAAGCAGTCGCGCATCGCCGTGCCGTTGTTGCGGTTGAGGCCGCGCCGGATGTAAACCCTCTTCGCGTCGCTCTCCACCCGCACCCAGCAATCGGTTTCCGGACGGAGATCCACCTGCGCCTGGTCGCGTCGCAGCCGCTCAATCTTCAACTCCACGGGCTCCAGCAGCGAGCGCACCTCGAAGAGCGCCTTGCGGTGGTTCTCCACGTCGGTGTCATCGATGATGAAACGCGAGGTGCTCCAATCCGTATCGGTGGCAATGACCGCCGTGAGCGCCTGGCGGCCGAGGTGATAGGTCGCGTTGGGCTTGGATTGGACGGGCAGGTTGTGCGCATTGGCATATTCGTGCGCCTTGCAGATGGCGGGGAGATCATCGGCCACGCCGTCACCCACCGCGCCGAACGCCTCGTAACTGACCGGGCCTTCCGTTGGTGCCGCCACCGGTGCCGCTCCTTCCGCCGCCGGGACCGGGCCGGTCTTCCATCCTGCCCATCCCAGGATGAGAAGCAGCGCTCCCAGGCTCGCCTGACGGACTCGAACACGTCGATGCCTCTTCATGTGTATCACCTGTCAGACCTTCCCATGCCTACGTTCGGCCCGGAGAGCGCCCGTCCCCTGGCGCACGCTGGCACACGCCGCGGCGCCGGGCAGGGATGGACGGGCTGCCATGAGGGCTCCCGGCCGTCCAGGTATCGGCCTTCGCGCTCCGGGAACAGCTGGATGGGACGTGGCGGTTCAGAGCTCCGGATCCCGGTGCGCTTGCGCGGGGCGGACCCTGGGACGGATTGGGCACTTATTCGCGAACGGGCCCTAAGCCTCCTCCTTCAGGAGAGACGCGAGGTGAGCGCGCAAGCCCTCGCCGAGCTCCGGGTCTTGCAGGCTGATCTCCACGAATGCCTTGAAGTAGCTGTCGAAGTTGCCGATGTCATAGCGCCGGCACCCGCCCTCCAGCCTCACGCACCAGACGGGACAGCCGGCCGAGAGCAGGATGCGGACGGCATCGGTAAGCTGGATCTCGCCGCTGTGGCCGGGCGCCGTGTCGCGCAGCGCGCTGAAGACCTGCGGGCCGAAGACGTAGCGGCCGGCGATGGCTAGACGACTCGGCGCATCCTCGACCGAGGGCTTCTCGACCAGGTCCGAGATCCGGAAGGCATGGCCCACGCCGTCCACCGGCTTGACGATGCCGTAGTTGACCACGTCCTGAGCGGTGACCTCTTCGACGGCAATCGTTGCTGCCGCGCCGGTCTCCACGTGGGTCTGCACGAGCTGGCGCATCAGGCTCTTGCCGCCGCCATTCCATACGATTGAATCGCCAAGGGCCACGGCGAAAGGCTCGCCGGCGACGAACTCCTCGGCCAGAAGCACCGCATGCCCCAGGCCGCGCGGCTCGCTCTGGCGCACGTAGAAGTAGTGCGCGTCGAGGTGCTCGAAGGCAAACTGCGCCATCAGCTCTCGGTCATTCCTGCGCGAGAGCTCCGCCTGCAGCACGGGATCGGGGTCGAAGTGGTCGTCAATCGCGCGTTTGGTCCGCCCGGAGACGATCATGATCTGACCGAGACCGGCATCCACCATCTCCTCCACTACATACTGGATAACGGGCTTGCGCGCTACCGGGAGCATCTCCTTGGGCTGCGACTTAGTGGCCGGAAGCAAGCGGGTTCCACGACCCGCCGCCGGGATAACGACCTTTCGCACACGTGGCAGACTGGCAGACATGGACGGCTATCTCTCCTCTCGGGGTCTCTGGCTCCGACCGCGGTGGCCCGCGGGAAGCGCTCTGGCGGGCATGCTCCGCTCCTCTGGATCCGGCTGGCAGCGCGAATCCTCATCTGCCGGAGCCGGCTTGGCCTCCACAAAACGATAGCCTCTTTCTGTGTAGGCCTGGTGCAGGGCGCGCCCCTCCTCGTCCGTGCTAAACAATCCGATGACAGCACCCCCCGACCCTGGGAATTTGCTGGGCACCCCCAGGGCGCGCGCGATGCCGATCATTTCAAGGTTCTGGGCGCCGAGTGCCGCGTCGCCGAAGGTTTGTCGGCGCAGGTCGAAATTGGCGTTCATCAATTCGCCCAGCCGCCGCGCATCGCGCATCTCGAGGGCCTCGCGTGCCTCGTCGGCAAGGCGTGCGAACTCCCGCATCGCGCTGACAACCTCGGGATCACCCTGGCGGAAGCGAAAGCGCACGTCGCTGTGGATCACGCCGGAGTCGCTGGGCTTCTCCGTATAGGCAAGGAAGAGCCGTCCCGGCAACAGCTCCGGGTCCAGGGGAACGTATTCCCCGTAGCCACGGCCCTCCATCAGATCGCGCGCGAAGTCCATGTATACCATGCCGCCATACACCTGGATCACGCGGTCTTGGAGACCGGCGGCGATGCCCAGCTCCTCCGATTCAACGCTGAGGATGAGGTTGGGTAGGACGGCCTTGGGAATCTCTCTCTCCCCGATGTCGTAGAAGCGCATCAGGGCCTTCACCGCGGCCGTGACGATAGCGCTCGAGCCGGCCAGGCCCACCTGGCGAGGGATGTTCGTATCATACGAGATGGTGAACCCCCGTCGGTCGAGGGTAATCCCGTGCGTTCGGCAGTACTCCGCGAACCGCTTGCATGTGGCGAAGAGAAGACGCTGGCCGCCGTAGTAGCCGTCGCGGACGGCGACCGACTCCAGCGACTCCAGGGAGTCGAACTCCAGCGGATCGTACACTGGGTGCGGCAGGATCTGCACCGTTGGGCTCTCCCACAAGGTCACCTGAGCCCAGAAGTTCTTGATAGTCAGTGAGATCGTCTTGCCGAAGTAGCCATCCGATGGGTTGCCGATCAATCCTACCCGAGCGTTTGCGAGTGTGTGGATAATCATCGATAGACCGATCTCCAGGGGCGGCGCCACGTACGCGAGGCGTCTCAATCATGCCTTGGACCTCTACGTCGGGCCCGGGGGTACGGGCGCGCTTCCTTGCCTGCGTTCTGTCTGACACCGGCGAACTCCTTCATCGGCCGCCGGTCTGCCCCCGCGGCGGCCGGCAGGGGTGCTTGAGGCAGTAGAAAGCGGCGCAACGAACGGCGCCTCGGGGCTCGTAGTGAGGCCATTCATGGCCGGGGCCGTAGCGCTCCGCCCGCTGTGGCTCTCGGGCGGTCGGTGGAGAGCGACGCCATGAATGCCGCCACTCGGAATCTCGCCCTCCCGAGTGGGAGGTTGACCGCGTGGCGCCGCCCGGCTATAATGAGCTATCGCCACGATCAGAGGAATGCGCGATTGCGCGCCGTTCGCGACGGCAGCTCATCCGCAGCGGATCCCGAATCGCTCCGTGGCGAGCCAGCAGCGATGGAAACAGGTGTAGTGGTGAGGAGGAGGATGGACGCACCCGATACGCTCTTGATCCAGAAAGCCTTGGCGGGAGACACAGCGGCGTTCGATGAGCTCGTCAAGCGTCACCGCGATCACATGCATCGCCAGCTCTACAGCCGGTGCATGGATACGGAGCAGATCGAGGACACGGTTCAGGAGACGTTTGTGCAGGCCTATCGGGCGCTCGGCCAGTTCAAGGGTCTCTCCGCGTTTTCCACGTGGCTCTATCGCATCGCGCATAATATCTGCCTGCGCAAGCGGCAGCAAGCCCGGCGCACTGCCGCGCTCTCTCTCGATGAAATGACGGAGTCTGGGGGCGTTTCTGCGCCTCGCGAGGTGCCGGACCCCGGCGAGAGCCCCGAGCAGACCCTCCTCAGCCGCGAGCTGCGGGAGGCGATGGATCGCGAGGTTGCCAACCTCCCGGATTCCTGGAAGAAGGTGTTCATCCTGCGCGATGTGGAGGATCTCTCCACCGCGGAGGTGAGCGAGGCGTTGGGGATCAGCGAGGCGGCCGTCAAGGCACGTCTCCACCGCGCGCGAGCACGCCTGAAGCAGCAGCTGCGCCCCTACCTGACCGTCGAGTAGGCCCCCCGATCCGGCGCGGCGGAGCACCAACCAAGAGGAAAGGGCAGGTTCATTGAACCTGCCCTCTTGGAGCGGGAGACGAGACTCGAACTCGCGACCTTCTCCTTGGCAAGGACGAACCCCGCCCGGCCCCCTAAAGCTAGGAATGGTGCGGGTTCCTGGGCACCCAACTGCCGGCAGAACGGCGCAATAGTGATGTGATCCTGCCCCGATTTCGTGGACAGTTTGCTACACGGCACCGACCAGGCTCTCGTACTCGTCCGGCGCCATGTAGCCGAGGGCTGAGTGCAACCGCTTCCGGTTATACCAGGTCTCGATGTAGCG